>NZ_JBHVDM010000097.1:0-25883 GCF_042802775.1 Nocardia sp. NPDC057455
CGTCAGTAGACGGCCGCCCCGATTTCGCGGAGTACTACCCGCGGTAGATCCGACTCAGTCGTCGAGCTCTGCGAGCACCTCGTCCGAGATGTCGACGTTCGTGTAGACGTTCTGGACGTCGTCGCTGTCCTCGAGGGCGTCCACGAGTTTGATCACCTTGCGGGCGCCGTCGGCGTCCACCGCGACCGACACCGAGGGCTGGAAACCGGACTCGGCGGAGTCGTAGTCGATACCGGCGCCCTGCAGCGCGGTGCGCACCGCGATCAGATCGCCGGGTTCGCTGATGATTTCGAACGACTCACCGAGGTCGTTGACGTCCTCGGCGCCCGCGTCGAGCACCGCCATCAACACGTCGTCCTCGGACAGGCCGTTCTTCTCCAGAGTGACGACGCCCTTGCGATGGAAGAGGTAGGCCACCGAGCCCGGGTCGGCCATGTTGCCACCGTTGCGCGTCATCGCGACCCGGACCTCGCCCGCGGCCCGGTTGCGGTTGTCGGTGAGGCATTCGATCAGCACGGCTACACCGTTGGGCCCGTAGCCCTCGTACATGATCGTCTGCCAGTCGGCGCCGCCCGCTTCCTCGCCGCCGCCGCGCTTGCGGGCGCGCTCGATGTTGTCGTTGGGGACCGACGACTTCTTCGCCTTCTGGATGGCGTCGTACAGCGTCGGGTTGCCATCCGGGTCACCGCCACCGGTACGGGCCGCCACCTCGATGTTCTTGATCAACTTCGCGAACAGCTTGCCGCGCTTCGCGTCGATCGCAGCCTTCTTGTGCTTGGTGGTGGCCCATTTGGAGTGGCCGCTCATTCCCAACTTCCTTCAGGTCGATGGCACGTTCGGTCGTGTGTACGGTACCGGCACGGCCGGGCGGACAATTTCCCCAGCCTACTCGGGCGTCCACTGCGGCCGTGCGGAGCGGCCCCGGCTCCGCGCCCACTCACCGTCGTGCGACCGACGCCCGAGCGCGCCCGTCAAGCCGAGCGGACCATCTCCACGAACATCCGGTGCACCCGCAGATCGCCGGTCACCTCGGGATGGAACGAGGTCGCCAGGACATTCCCCTGCCGCACCGCGACGATCCGGCCCGCGGCGGGGCCGCTCGGCACGGTGGCCAGAATGTCGACGCCCTCGCCTGCCCGCTCGACCCAGGGCGCCCGGATGAACACCGCTCGCACCGGACCGTCGGTCAGCCCGGCGAACGGCAGATCGGTTTCGAACGAGTCCACCTGACGGCCGAACGCATTGCGACGCACCGTCATATCGATGCCGGACAGATGCTCGGCGTCCGGGCGGGTGTCGAGCACCTCCGAGGCGAGCAGGATCATGCCCGCGCAGGAACCGAACGCGGGCAAGCCGTCGCGCAGCCGCGCGCGCAGCGGCTCCAGCAGTTCGAAGGCGGCCAGCAGCTTGCTGATCGCGGTCGACTCGCCGCCGGGCAGTACCAGGGCGTCCACGGCCGCGAGCTCCGACTCGCGCCGGACCAGTACGGGCTCGGCGCCGCAGCTCGCGAGCGCGGCGACGTGCTCCCGGACGTCACCTTGCAGTGCGAGCACGCCGACGACGGGCCGGGACGGCGCCTGTCCGGTGTCGGCGGCGGGGGCGGCGACCGAGGTAGCGTTCACCCCGGAAAGCTTACGATCCGTGCCGATGTGGGCCCGCTCACGGTCGCCCGCCGAGACCACAGCGGCTGACCCCGCGCATCAGCTCTCGCGCAGTGTGCGGATGAGGCCTTCCTGAACCACGGCCGCGACCAGCGTGCCCTCCCGGGTGAAGATCTTCCCGCCGGTCAGGCCCCGGCCGAAAGCCGCCGACGGCGAGGACTGGTCGTAGAGCAGCCACTCGTCGGCCCGGAACGGGCGCAGAAACCACATCGCGTGATCGAGCGAGGCGTTCTGGGTCGGCTCGTCCGGATGGACGACTTTCGAGGAACCCAGCAGCGTCATATCGCTCATGTAGGCGAGCGTGCATACGTGCACCAGCGGATCGTCGGGTAGCAGGTGCCGGTAGCGGAACCACACCTGCTGCTGGGAGACCACGCCGTCGCGGCGGGACACGTTCTCCGGCGGAACCATGCGGATGTCCCAGTGCTCCCACTCGCGCATCGCCCACAATCGTTCGGGACTCATCGTGGTGCTCGCGTCGGCCAGATCCTCCGGCATCGGAACGCCGGGCATGACGTCCTGATGCTCGGGCCCCTGGTCACCGACATGGAACGACGCCGACATGGTGAAGATCGCGGCGCCGTCCTGGATGCCGGTCACCCGCCGGGTGCAGAACGACCGGCCGTCCCGGATGCGCTCGACCTGGTAGACCGTCGGTTCCTGCGGATTGCCCGGACGCAGGAAGTAGCCGTGCAGCGAGTGCACCTGGAATCGCGGTTCCACCGTCCGGACCGCGGACACGAGCGCCTGGCCGGCAACCTGGCCGCCGAACGTGCGTGGGAGCTGGGTCTTGGTGGACGCGCCACGGAAGATGTCCCGCTCCAGCCGCTCTATCTCCAGCGCCTCTTCGATTGTCGCCATGCGCAGAGATTATCCCGGCCGCTCACGCGGTCGCCGGTCGGCCGCCGGTGAACGCCCGGCAACGTTCACGCTGCCCCGGACGTCGCGATTTGCTGAGATGGACGGGTGCCACGTTTCCTGCCCATCACTCCGGACGGACTCGCCGAGCGGGTGATCCAGTCCATCCTGACCGCGAACTCGCATACGGTGATCGCGGTCGACGGCGCGGACGCCGCCCGGCCCGTGGCGCTCGCCCAGCGGATCGTCGCGGCTCTGCGCGATGCGGGCCGGTCGGCCGACGTGGTCTCCCTGCACGACTATGTGCGTCCCGCCTCACTGCGTATGGAGTTCGGCCGCACCGACGAGATGTCCTATCGCACCGCGTGGTTCGACTACGCTGCCCTGCGCCGGGAAGTGATCGACGCGCTCCGCGGGAACGGCCGGTGGCTGCCCGCGCTCTGGGACGAAGCCGCCGACCGCTCCGCGCGCGCCGCGATCCGCACGGCGCCGCCCGCGACGACGATCGTCCTCGCGGGCCCGATGCTCGCGGGACGCCACCTCGACGCTGACCTGAGCCTCCGACTGGACCTGTCCGAACCGGCGCTCCGCCGCCGCACCCCACACGACGCGCAATGGACCATCCCGGCTCTGCTACGACACGACGCCGAGAACCCGTATACGCCAACTTTCTTCGTGCGCTGGGATCATCCCGAGCGTCCGGCGATTCGAGTCGAGGACCGGGCGCGCTAGGGTTCGCCCGGTCCTTGCCGATTGCGGGCCGAGAGAACACCCGTGTCGTCGCGAGAGGCACTCCATAGTTGGATGCGCATAGGAGCGTATCCATATGTGAAATCGCCGGACATGTCGGTTACGACTCGTGCCTGTCATCGGAGTTGACCCCGATGTCGCGTCGCTGACAAGACGATGCGGTCTCGTCGCGTGCCGGACCCCCACCACCGCTACCAGCACTCAGACCAGCCGATGCCCGCCGTCCACGTGCAGGACGGTGCCGGTGATGAAGGGATTGCGCATCAGGCCCAGCATCGCCTGTGCGATATCGGACGGACGGCCGATGCGCCCGACCGGCAACCGCGCGGCGAGCTGCCGGTGACGTTCGGTCTTCGCCGGCCCCGCGATGGTGTCCCAGAGAGGGGTGTCCACCCATCCGGGTGAGACCACATTGACGCGGACCGGGCCGAGCTCGAGAGCCAGGGCGTAAGCCAGTGAGGCGAGCGCGCCGTTGACCGCCGCCACCATGGCGCCGCCCGGCGCGGGCCGATAAGCCGCCACACCGGAGGTGAAGGTCACCGAACCGCCGGGGGCCAGCCGGGCGTGCTTGGCCAGCAGAACAGCGCCGATCAGTTTGGAGGAGAACAAATTCTGGGCCAGGCCGGCATCGAACTCGGCCAGCGGTCGATAGGCGCCGGTGACGTCGGCCGCGGTGGTGACGACATGATCGACCGGATCCAGCTCGGCGAACAAACGCCGGAGATCGGCTTCGCGGGTGATGTCCACGACGGCCGAGCGCACCGACCCCGGCCCCGCGGGCAGGGTGCGCTCCGCCGCGGCGAGCCGTTCGGCGCAACGGCCCGCGATGGTGACCTCCGCGCCCTCGGCGATCAGCGCGGCCGCGAGCGCCAGTCCCATGCCGGAGCTGCCGCCAACGATGACGACTCGTTCGGGTGTTGTACTGCTTGCTGTCATGGCTCCAGCCGACCATCACCGCGGTCGAGTGTCCATGTCGCACTGCCGAATACGCCTTAGCCGGGGACTAACACCGCAGACCGCGGGCCGATCCGGGACCACGCGGGGCGACGCGCTGCACCGCCCCGCGCGCCCGGTCGGCTCTCAGGGGGTGCAGGCCGGGGATTGCTGGTTCAGGTTGGCCAGCGCCTGGCACGCCCATGCCTTCTGGACCTTCCACTTGCCGGCGTCCAGCACGAACGGGACGTCGACCTGGCTCTCCTGCCCGTTGATGGTGAACTTCGCCTGCGCGGTCACGCTGTCACCGAAGGCGGTCACTCCGGTGACCACCGCGGTGGCGTTCGCCTGCCGGAACGCGTCGGCCAAACGATTGGGCAGGGTGGGGTCGGCTTCGATGCCCTGCACGAGATCGAGCTTGTCCTCGTTGGGCACCGCGGGATCGAGGGCTTTCTGCAACAGGGCGTTGAGTTCGTCGACGGTGGGCGCGGCGGGGGTGGTCACGGTCGCCGAAGCGGCCGCGGTGGTGCCGGTCGACTTGGGTGAGTCGCTCGTGTCGTCACTGCCGCAGGCGGCGAGGCCGAGGGCGGCCACGAGGGCCAAACCCGCTACTGCGGTGCGTCCGGTCTTGAGAAGCTTCAACTGTTCGTCCTTTGCGCTCGGATCGATCCGGTGAGAGGGCGCGAAATGGCCTGGGCGGCCATCGAATGGCGAAGCTACTGAGCGTGATTGTGAGAACGATGAGACGACCTTCTGGCCGCCGTAAGAGTTGAACCTAGCACCGGAAGCGGTCCGCGCGGCTCATTCCGCCGCCGGTTCGCCCGGGAGGGCGGCGATCAGCGCCGCGAGGGCCGGATCGCGCACCGCCGCTCGCCACGCGACGGCGTAGGTCACCACCAGCGGCGCGCCGCGCAGCGGCCGCCAGACCAGACCGGGCAGCCCGTCCGCGCGCGATGAGCTCAGCCCGATCACGTCGGGCCGTGCGGGCAGCACCGCGAGCATCTGCGCGTGCCCCATCGCACTGTCACTCACCCGCACCCGGGCGCCGTGGTCGGCGAGCGCGCGCAATAACGAATCATGCAAGCCTGCTGCGGATTCGCGCGCGAACAAGATCAGCTCCTGACCGCTGAGTTCGGCCGGGTCGAGCAGCGCCGCGCTCGCGAGTGGATGCCGCTGCGACATCAGCACACCCAACTCCTCGCGGGCCACCGCTCGTTGCGTGAAGCGGTCGGGCAGGTCGACCGGGGTGCGCACGAGCGCGAGGTCCACCTCGTCGTCATCGAGAAAGCGCACCTGATCGGCGGTGGTCCCCCCGGTGAGCACCATTCGGGCGCCGGGCAACGCGGCGGTGAGCAAGCTCTCGAAGCGGGTGGGCAGCCAGGGCGGGACGCCGTTGAGCAGCCCGAGGCGCAGCACCGGGGCGCCGGCCACGGCAGCGCGCCTCGTCTGCCTGATCGCTTCGTCCATGGCGCGCAGCACGGTCTTGCCGGAGCGCAGCAGCACCGCGCCCGCGGCCGTCAACTCCACCCGCGGCTCGCGAAGCAGCAGTGGACCGCCCAGCTCGCGCTCCAGCACCTTGATCTGCTGGCTCAGCGTCGGTGTCGAGATGAACAATCGCTCCGCGGCCCGGCGGAAGTGCAACTCCTCCGCCAGGACCACGAAGTACCGCAGCTGCCGCAACTCCACGCGGCAGACGCTACCGGCCCGAGATCACCAGCCGCGCTCGGCCAAGCGGTGCGGCTGGGCGATCTCCTCGACGTTGATGCCGACCATGGCCTCGCCGAGTCCGCGCGACACCTTGGCCAGCACGTCCGGGTCGTCGTAGAAGGTGGTGGCCTTGACGATGGCGGCGGCGCGCTGGGCCGGGTTGCCGGACTTGAAGATGCCCGAACCGACGAACACGCCCTCGGCGCCGAGCTGCATCATCATCGCGGCGTCGGCGGGGGTGGCGATCCCGCCCGCGGTGAACAGCACGACCGGCAGTTTCCCCGTCTCGGCGATCTCGCGGACCAGCTCGTACGGCGCCTGCAGTTCCTTGGCCGCGACGAACAGCTCGTCCTCGGGCAGCGACGACAGGCGGCGGATCTCCTGCCGGATCTTGCGCATGTGCGTGGTCGCGTTGGACACGTCGCCGGTGCCCGCCTCACCCTTGGAGCGAATCATGGCCGCGCCCTCGGTGATTCGGCGCAGAGCCTCGCCGAGGTTGGTGGCGCCACAGACGAACGGCACGGTGAAGTTCCACTTGTCGATGTGGTTGGCGTAGTCGGCCGGAGTGAGCACCTCGGACTCATCGATGTAGTCGACCCCGAGGCTCTGCAGGATCTGCGCCTCCACGAAGTGGCCGATACGGGCCTTCGCCATGACCGGAATGGAGACCGCGGAAATGATGCCGTCGATCATGTCCGGGTCGCTCATCCGGGACACGCCGCCCTGAGCCCGAATGTCCGCGGGCACCCGCTCCAGCGCCATCACCGCGACCGCGCCCGCGTCCTCGGCGATCTTGGCCTGCTCCGGCGTGACGACATCCATGATCACCCCGCCCTTGAGCATCTCGGCCATGCCGCGCTTCACACGGGCGGTGCCGACGGTCTGGGTGGTCTCGGGGGTGGTCACGGCAAATTCCTCCAGCATGTGCGCCAATCGGTCGCTCGGATGCGAACGCCACGATTCTAGGCGTCCACAAAAGGCCACTTGATAGCCAGTTGGAGGGCACTGGCCTGGTGTGATCCCGGTTATGGCGCCTCGGGCCGGGAGAACTCGGCGATCGCGCCGGCCCGGGGCCGTACCGCTTGCCCGGCGATCGCCGGGCGCCGGATCACAGCGGGCCGACCACCAGCAACGTCGCCCAGTACTCCGCGGCCGCCGGGCCGATCAGCGGCAACAGGAAATCGAACAGCAGGTACGACATGAACGAACTACCTCCACAACCGAGCAGAAACAGCCCCGCCGTCGGCAGGACCACGACGCCGAACTGACATGCGTCCCTGACAGCAGTACCCGTCGGCGCGCCGAATCATCGCGACGGTATCACGATCGTGAAACACATCACACGGCTTCGGGCCCGGTCAGCGAATCGAGCGAACCTCTGGATCGGCGGTGCCCGATGCCGCCTCGGCGGCATCGGCGAGCAGCTCGTCCAGGTGATACGGGTAGACGGTTTCACCGGAGCGGTCCAGCGCGACGATATCGGCCGCGGTGCACCATTTGTGCCCGGTGATCGAGCGGCGTTCGATCAGGCTCGGATTCGCCGCGTGCGGTTGGAAACCACGCGTCCGCAGCGCGAAGAACAATTCCTCGGACCGGATCAGCTCGCCGTCGAAGGGGAACACCGCGACCCGCCGCCAGATCGGGCCGCGCAGGTCGGCCGGATCCGCGCGGTACCCGGTCTCCTCGTACAGTTCCCGCACGGCAGCCGTGCGCAGGCTCTCCCCCGGCTCCACGCCGCCGCCGACGGTGAACCAGAACGACACCTCCGGTGTCTTCGGGTCGTTGCCGCGCATCAGCAACGTGTGGTCGTGCTCGTCGAACAGCACCACCCGCGCCGTGGTGCGGATGGTGTCGACCGCGAGGCCGGTCGACGCCGCGGGAGTGGCGCGCTCGGTGATCTCGAAGTAGGACGGCAGCGGGGCGGTACCCCCGAGGTGCAGGATGCGAACCGGGCGGCGCGTGCGCAGCGCCAGCGTGTCGCGCACGGCGTCGTTGTGGAAGCGGCGGGCGATCAGCACCCTGGCCTCGGCGTCGGCCAGTTCGGCGACCAGCTGGGGGCGGAGCGTGCCGATATCCACCGCCGACAACGCGGAGGACAGCCGGTTCTCCACCGTCTCCCGCTCGGCGCGACCGGCACGCTCGGCGCGGTCGGCCAGAGCCGAGAGCTGTCTGGCCTGCTCCGCCATCGCCGGATCGGACACCGGGCCCGCGATCGCCATGGCGACCGACCTGGCCACCACCGCTCGCCGGGCCAGCGCCGCGTCCAGCGCCTGCCAGGACTGGTCGGAGCGCACGTGCAACCGGTCGAGCCGGTTGGCGGTGGAGTAGGCCCACAGACCGATCGCGACGACGACCGCGGCGATCAGCGCGAGGACGAGAACCGTCGTCGCCGAGAAGGTGATCATCCGGCGGCCCGCACTCGCGTGTCGCCGATGGTCACCGTCTCGTAGACGCGCAGGATCTGTTCGGCGACCACCGGCCAGTCGTACTCGCCGACCACCTGGGTCGCGGTGCGCACCAACGCCTCTCTGCGCACCTCGTCGGTGAGCACGGTGTGCAGCGCGCGCGCCAGAGCCGCCGAATCACCGACCGGGACCAGCATGCCCGCCGTGCCGTCCCGCAGCACCCGGCGGAAGGCGTCCAGCTCACTGGCCACCACCGCGGTGCCGGCCGCCATCGCCTCGATGAGGATGATGCCGAAGCTCTCCCCGCCCAGGTTGGGCGCGACGTACACGTCCGCGCTGCGCATCGCCGAAGCCTTCTCCTCGTCGGACACCTGGCCGAGGAAGCGCAGGTGGCCGGACAGCTTGCCTGCTTCCCGGCGCAACCGGTCCTCGTCGCCGCGCCCGACGATCAGGATCTCGACGTCGGGATGCCTGCGCACCAGATCGGGCAGCGCGCCGAGCAGCACCTCCATGCCCTTGCGCGGCTCGTCGTAGCGTCCCAGGAACAGCACCGTGCCGCCGGGGCGCGGATAGCCGGGCAGCATCGGCGCGCGGGCGAACGCCGGGACGTCGACGCCGTTGGGAATCTCCACCGCGTCCGAGCCCAGCGCTTCGACCTGCCAGCGACGCGCCAGCTCGGAGACCGCGATGCGGCCGGAGATCTTCTCGTGATACGGCCGGAGCACGCCTTGAAATGTGCTCAGCACCAGGGACTTCGTCGTCGAGGTGTGGAACGTCGCGACGATCGGGCCCTCGGCGATCTTCAACGCGAGCATGGACAGGCTCGGTGCGTTCGGCTCGTGGATGTGCAGCACGTCGAAGTCGTTGCCGTCGATCCACCGGCGAATCTTGGTGTAGGCCATGGGCCCGAACGACAGCCTGGCCACCGACCCGTTGTACGGGATGGCCACCGCGCGGCCCGCCGACACCACGAACTCCGGCAGCGGGGTGTCCTCGGACGCGGGCGCCAGCACACTCACCTTGTGCCCGCGCTCGAGGAACACCCGCGCCAGCTCGACTACATGCGCCTGCACCCCACCGGGGACATCGAACGAGTAGGGGCAGACCATGCCGATCTTCATGGCGATACGTCTCCCTGCTCGGCCTTTATGCTCGCCTGCGCGGTGGCGATCATCGCGCGCCGCCGCGGCGAGAGATCGCTCTCCCACAATGGTTGCAGCATGTGCCAGTCCGCGGGATGCTCGGCGATATTCGCCGCGAAGCGGTCCGCCAGCGCCTGCGTGGCCGCGGCTACACCACCGGAAACGTTTACCGGCGCCTCGACCTTCAGGCCCCAGTTCTCGCGGCCGTCGGCCTCGACCTCGAACCACGCGTGCACCGGCAGCAGCGCCGCGCCGGTCTCGATGGCCAGTTTCGCCGCGCCTGCGGGCATCCAGGTGCGCTCACCGAAGAACTGGACGGGAACACCTTTGCCGGTGAGGTCTCGTTCGCCCATCAAGCACACGATCTTGTTCTGCCGCAGGCGCGCCGCCAACTGGTCGAACGGCGGTTGCTCGCCACCGGTCAGCGGGAACACTTCGAAGCCCAGGCTTTCCCGGTAGGCCACGAACCGCTCGAACAGCGATTCCGGCTTCAACCGCTCGGCCACGGTGGAAAGGCTGCCGTAGTGCTGTACCAGCCAGACGCCCGCCATATCCCAATTGCCGGAGTGCGGCAGCACGAAAATCACGCCTCGGCCCTGCGCGAGTGCGGCGTCCAGGTATTGCAGCCCCGCGACGAAGTAGTCGATCGCGGCATGGTCCATCGTGGGCAGCCGGAATGCTTCCCGCCAATACCGCGCGTACGACCGCATGCTTGCGCTGATCAGGTCGTCCGGCACATCGGCGGGCAGTACACCGAGCACGCGCGCCAGGTTGCGCCGCAACTGGTTCGGCGCGCCGCCCGCGTGGAACTCCCGATTGGCGCGACGGGCGACTCGGTCCCCACCCCACTCGAACAGTCGCCGGGCCGTCGACTCCGGCAGTGCGCGCACCAGCCGCCAACCCGCCGCGTATCCGGCGGCGCCGAACTGCTCCCCGATCGTCATCCGCACTCCATCGTCGCGAATACCCGGACACCGCCGTCGATCGGCCGGCGTCCCGTACCGGGTGAGATCACGGCGTGAGTCCTGGGGTGCCGGCGGTTCCCGCGCTCGGGCTCTGCGGCCGACCGGCCGGGATCACGGTGCGCGCCCCCGGCGAGTTGCGCACGGCCAGCACTCGCTGAACGACAGTGACGATGCTGAGCACGGCGAGAATCCACATGGCCGCGTGCACGGCGTAGGTGAGCCACTCGATCCCCCAATAGCCGCCGATGCCGGTGAGTCCCGCGCCCACCAGCGCGATGATCAGCCGGTCCGGCCGCTCGATGATGCCGCCGTCCGCGGACAGCCCGCTGGCCTCCGCGCGCGCCTTGGCATAGGAGATCACCTGCGAGGTCACCAGGACGACGAGCGTCGCGGCGAACAGCGGCTTGTGCTGTTCATGGAAGACCGCCCACCAGGCCAGCCCGGCGAAAATGGCCCCGTCGGCCAGCCGGTCACAGGTGGCGTCCAGCACCGCGCCGTACTTCGTGCCGCCGCCGCGCGCCCTGGCCATCGCCCCGTCGAGCATGTCGAACATGACGAACAACCAGATCACCATGGTTCCCCAGAACAGATGTCCGGTGGGGAACAGCGTGACCGCGGCGACAATGGAGGCGGTGGTGCCGATCAGCGTCACGGCGTCGGGGGTGAGCCCCGTGCCGACCAGCGCCCGGCCCAGCGGAGCCGTCGCCTTGGCGAACGTCTCACGGCCGAAGAAGCTCAGCACGTTCGATCCGCCCGGTCGCTCATCTACGCCTCCTTCCAGGCCGCCGACAGCAGCGTCCTGGTCTCCCGCAGCAGTTGCGGCATCACCTTCGCCCCGCCGATGACGGTGATGAAGTTCGCGTCCCCGCCCCAGCGCGGCACGATGTGCTGGTGCAGGTGATCGGCCAGCGACCCGCCAGCCACTCCGCCGAGATTCAGTCCGACGTTGAACCCGTGCGGCCGCGACACCTTCTTCATCACCCGGATGGCCTGCTGGGTGAAAGCCATCAGTTCGGCGCTCTCCGCCTCGGTGAGGTCCTCCAGGTTCGCCACCTTGCGGTACGGCACGACCATCATGTGTCCCGGGTTGTACGGATACAGGTTGAGCACGGCGTACACCAGCTCGCCCCGCGCGACGACCAGCCCGTCCTCGTCGGACATCTTCGGGATGTCGGTGAAGGGATGACCGGTCGAATCCTTGGGACCGGTGGCCGCCTCCGCGATGTAGGACATGCGATACGGCGTCCACAGCCGCAACAGCCGATCCGGTTCACCCGCGCCGCTGTCCACGATGCTGCCCGGTTCGGCCGGAGCGGTTCCGTCCAGATCCGCGAGCCCGTCCGGCACCGTCCGCTCGGTCATGCCGTGTCCCTCCCCCGCCTCCGGGCCCGATCGCTGCTGGCGCGGCGCTCGCGAGCGTACGCGGCGACCTGCGTAGTCACGCTCCGCTGCCGCCCCCGAGCCCGACCGCTCATGCCCCACCCTTGATCTCGAAGCCCTCGGCCGTCGGCGACGCGTTCTCCCGGTGGGCGATCCACGCGATGATGGTGGCCACCGCGTCGTCGACCGGTACGCCGTTGACCTGGGTACCGTCGCGGAAGCGGAAGCTCACGGCGTTCGCGTTCACGTCGCGCTCACCGGCCAGCAGCATGAACGGCACCTTCTGCGCGGTGTTGTTGAAGATCTTCTTCTGCATCCGGTCGTCGCTGCGATCCACCTGTGCCCGGATGCCCTCGTCCTGCAACCGTTCGATCACCCGATCCAGATGCGAGGCAAAGGTTTCGGCGACCGGGATGCCGACGACCTGCACCGGCGAGAGCCACGCCGGGAACGCGCCCGCATAGTGCTCGGTGAGCACACCGAAGAATCGTTCGATCGAACCGAACAGCGCGCGGTGGATCATGACCGGCCGCTGTTTGGTGCCGTCGGAGGCGGTGTACTCCAGGTCGAAGCGCTCGGGCAGGTTGAAGTCCAGCTGGATGGTCGACATCTGCCAGGTACGGCCCAGCGCGTCCTTGGCCTGCACCGAGATCTTCGGGCCGTAGAAGGCCGCGCCACCGGGATCGGGCACCAGCTCCAGACCGGAGGCCGAGGCGACCTTGGACAAGGTCTCGGTGGCCTCCTCCCAGATCTCGTCGGAACCGACGAACTTCTTCGGGTCCTTGGTGGACAGCTCGAGGTAGAAGTCGTCGAGACCGTAGTCCTTCAGCAGATCCAGCACGAACCGCAGCGTGTCGGTCAGTTCGCTGTGCATCTGCTCTTTGGTGCAGTAGATGTGCGCGTCGTCCTGCGTCATGCCGCGCACCCGGGTCAGGCCGTGCACCACACCGGACTTCTCGTAGCGGTAGACCGATCCGAATTCGAACAGCCGCAGCGGCAGCTCCCGGTAGGACCGGCCGCGGGCGCGGAAGATCAGGTTGTGCATCGGGCAGTTCATCGGCTTGACGTAGTAGTCCTGGCCGGGCTTGCGGACGGTGCCGTCCTCGTTGAGTTCGGCGTCCAAGTGCATCGCCGGGAACATGCCGTCGCGGTACCAGTCCAGGTGGCCGGAGACCTCGAACAGGTGGCCCTTGGTGATGTGCGGGGTGTTCACGAACTCGTAGCCCGCCGCGACGTGCCTGCGACGCGAGTACTCCTCCAACTCCTTGCGGATGATGCCGCCCTTGGGGTGGAACACCGGCAGGCCGGAGCCGAGTTCGTCGGGGAAGCTGAACAGGTCCAGCTCCAAGCCGATCTTGCGGTGGTCGCGGCGCTCGGCCTCGGCCAGCAGGTGCAGGTGCTCGTCGAGCGCCTCCTGCGATTCCCACGCGGTGCCGTAGACGCGCTGCAGATCCTCGCGGCTCTGGTCGCCGCGCCAGTAGGCGGCCGAGCTGCGGGTCAGTTTGAAGGCGGGGATGAACTTCGTGGTCGGAATGTGCGGACCGCGGCACAGGTCGCCCCAGATCCGCTCGCCGGTACGCGGATCCAGGTTGTCGTAGATGGTCAGCTCTTTGCCGCCGACCTCCATGACCTCCGGGTCATCGATGCCGGACTTGTCGCTGATCAGCTCCAGTTTGAATGGCTCCCCGGCCAGTTCGGCCCTGGCATCCTCGACCTCGACCACCCGGCGGGAGAACCGCTGCGCGCCTTTGACGATCTTCTTCATCCGGGATTCCAGCTTGGCCAGATCCTCCGGGGTGAACGGCCGCTCGACGCGGAAGTCGTAGTAGAACCCGTCCTTGATGTACGGGCCGATGCCCAGCTTGGTCCCGGGGAACTCTTGCTGCACCGCTTGGGCGAGCACATGCGCGGCGGAGTGACGGATGACGTTGCGGCCGTCGGCGGTGTTCGCCGCGACCGGCTCGACGTCCACGTCGTCGTCCGGAGTCCAGGACAGATCCTTGAGCTCACCGTCCACCCGGACGACCACGACGGTCTCCGGCCCCTTGGTGGGCAGTCCCGCCTCGCGCACCGCGGTGCCCGCCGTCGTCCCGCCCGGCACCCGGACGAGGGTGACTGGGCTGATGGGGGCTGAGGTGGTCACGGCTGCGCTCTCCTTGGCGTTCTCGTGTGCGGGCGGGTCCCGCTGGATGGTGGCCGATCGCAAGTTCGTCCGGCGCGACCATGCTACTGTCCCGCCGCTCTCCTGCCTCTGCGGGCCTTTGGCCGTAGTGGTCGGATGGCGCGGGGAGCACGTGCTCCTGGTCTGCTCAGTTCTCGGCGGCGAGGTCCGCTAGCAGCGCGGTCCGTTCGGCGGCCGGTCGCTTCGGGCAACTGGTGCACATCTGGCACCCCGGTACCTCGAACACCAGGCAGCAGGAGATGCGCCGGACGAAGGTTCGTCCGCCGATCTCGACGAACCGCGGTACCGGGAGTCTGCCCGCGATGTCGGCCGCCAGCCGCGCGCCCGCCTCCGGCGAACCGGCATCCAGCGCACGGTTGCCGATCGCATCGGCGGTGATCGCCCACAGCGCGGAAACTCCCGCGCCGGACACCTCGGCCACCGGCGGGATCACGACGCCGAGCGTGGCATGCAGCGCCGTCGCCCCGCCGGTCGAGGAAGTATCGTTCGCTTGGACGCGCACCCGCTCGACGCCACCGTCCGGGCGCACCTCGCACTCCAGCCGGTCCAGCGCGGGCGCGGGGGCGTCCGTGTCGTCCGCGTAGGCCCGCGCGAGCTGCTCCACCAGTGCGGAGGCGACCATGCACCACCACAGCGTGCCCGCGATGCGCAGCGAGGTGGTCCCCCAGGAATGGCCCATCTCCGCGATGCGTGCGGCCAGCCATTCCGGTTGGGTGAGCATGCGCCCCGCAACGGTGGTCACCGTTGCAGGGGGCTGCGCAGCCATTCCCATTCGACTCCGATCCAACTACCCACGAGCCCGAAGGTTCCCAATATCCACAGCGTCGCCACGACCAACGCGGCGGTGCCGGCCGCCCCGACCACCTGCACGGCCAGACCCTGCCGGGAGTACCAGTCCATCAATTGCCGGTACCGGTCCCGCAGCCAAGCCAATGCCTTACGCGCCCAAGCGAATTCGGTGGCGAGGATACCGAGCCCGGCGAACACGATCGCCCAGCCGGGACCGGGATAGGGGATCGCGAGCACACCGACAGCGAGCACGGCGACACCGACGACCGCGACGACGAGCCGGTAGACGAGGTACAGCTTAGGCCGTCGTTCGAGGCCGGCGCGGAAGGCGCGCCAGCGGGTCGGATCGTCCGAACTCGTTTCCAGGTCTGCGGTCACATTCCCCAGGGTACGAGTGCTCCGGCATACCGATTCCGCTCTCGACCGTCCGGATACGGTGATCCCGCCCGAGCGGTGCGCCCGGGCGGGATCACCCATCCCCGTCGGTCACACGAGTTCGGGAGTGTGCTGATGCCCCGCGTCATCGATGTGCGCGATGCCGTTCTCGGTCACCTCCACGACCCGGGCGCTGGCGATGTCGAAGAACAGGCCCGACACCGTGACGCCTCGCTCGGCGACCGCCTTGCGCACCGCCGGGTGCCGGTGCAGCAGTTCGAGCTGCATCGCGACGTTCACCATGGCCAGCTGATCGACCTCGCCGAAACCGGCCTCCTGCGCCGCGGCCGCTACCGGATGGCCCGCGCGGAACCGCTCCAAACTCGGTCGCGCGTGCGCGAGCCAGGCGTCCACACCGGGGACTTCGGCGCCGGTGTGCAACGCCTTCATCGCGCCGCAGGAGGAGTGCCCGCAGACCACGATCGAGCGAACGTTCAACTGTTCGAGCGCGAACACCAGTGCCGCCTCGACCGACGCGTCCCCCTCCGCGGGAGCGAGGTTGCCCACGTTGCGCACGGTGAACAGGTCGCCCGGTCCGCTGTTGGTGATGATGTTCGGCACGATCCGCGAGTCCGAGCAGGTCAGGAAGAACGAATCCGGATCCTGCTGGTCGCGCAGCTCGTCCAGGTGCGGCCGGACCACGTGCGCGTGACTGCGGTGGTAGGCCGCCACGCCCGCCGCGACCGGATTCGCGTGCCGCTCGTCGCGCCGCCAAGGGCCGAGGATTTCGTCCCAGACCGAGCGCGCGAAGCTCCGCGCGGGCGGTTGCGCACCGGCGTGGACCATTCTGGCTCCGCCGATCTCCACGAAATCGACGCTGCCTCCACTGTTCACCTGTTGGCGGGCGAACTCCTCGATGGCCTCGAAGGCCGCGTGATCGAGGAAGTCGACGGTCATCTCCACCGTGACGTCGGCTCCCGAGGGGATCTTCGCGAACTGCGCCGACAGCTTCGGCAGTGCCAGGAAGGTGGCCGAGCCGTCGATGGCGATCAGCCAGCGCTTCGTACCGGGGACCTCCTCGGCCCTGATCGCCACGCGGACGACCCGCCACAACAGCAGCCCGAAGGCCAAGCCGAGGCCGATCAGCACGCCCTCGAGCAGGTTCAAGAACACCACACCGAGCACCGTCACGGCGTAGACCAGCAGGTCACCGGTGCGCCGGGCCAGTTTGATGTGAGCCAGCTTGACCAGCTGGGTGCCGATCACGATGAGCAGACCGGCCAAAGCGGCCTTCGGGATCTGCTCCACCACGGACACCAGCGCCACGGAGAACACCAGCAGCCAGACGCCGTGCAGCACCGCGGAGGCACGGCTGTGCGCGCCCGCCTGCACGTTGGTGGCGCTGCGCACGATCACGCCGGTGACCGGCAGGCCGCCGAGCAGGCCGGACAGCACGTTCGCCGAGCCCTGGCCGATCAGCTCGCGGTCGAAGTCGGTGCGCTTACGCGAGTGCATCTTGTCCACGGCCACCGCGGACAGCAAGCTCTCCACGCTGGCGATCAGGGCGATGGTGACGACGGCCAGAACCAGACCCGACCAATCGCCGCTGGGCAGCGCCGGCAGGCCGATGGCGTCGAACAGCGAGCCGTTGAGCACGATGCGCTCGGCATTCAGCGGCAGCACCAGCGACAACGCCGTGCCCACGAGCACCGCGACCAACGGACCGGGCACCACGCGCACCCTGGCGGGCAGGTATTTCCAGCCGACCATGATCGCGATCACGACCGCGCCGATCAGCGCCCCGCCACCGTGCAGTGAAAACAGCTGCCCGGGCAGCTCGGTGATGTTCCGCCAGGCCGAGCTGTGCGAGGAACCGCCGAGCAGCACATGGATCTGTTGCAGCGCGATCGTGATGCCGATACCGGCGAGCATCGCGTGCACCACTACGGGCGCCACGGCGAGCGCCGCTCTGGCCACCCGGCTGAGCCCGAGCACGATCTGCAGCACACCGGCTGCGAAGACGATGAAACAAGTAGTGCGCCAGCCGAATTGATTGATCGTCTCGGCGACGACCACGGTGAGGCCCGCGGCGGGGCCGCTCACCTGGAGGACCGACCCGCCGAGCGTCCCGGCGACGAGACCGCCGATCACGGCGGCGATCAGCCCGGCGGCGACGGGGGCTCCGGAGGCGATCGCGATGCCCAGCGAAAGTGGTAGCGCGACAAGGAAAACCACGATCGAGGCGGGTACATCGTGGCGGAGGATCTCGGTGAAGCGGTCGGACAGTGGTCCAGAACTGCGGCCCGGGTCCGCTGGTGTGGGCATTGACGGTGGCGGGGCTAAATCGTGATCGATAGCCATGACTCTCCTTCGCCGACTCGGCGGATTCGCCGAGGTCGGTTGACGATCAACATGTCCAGCAGGGCACAAGACCGCGAACCGGCATCTCGCGGTGAAGCAGTCCCGACACAGCGATGAGTCGAGATGTAAACACGGACAAGTGTATTGGTAAAGACTTAGCAAAGCCTGAGAAGTTCGCCGATTGTGTGTTATTCCCCACTGTCCTCTCGTCGTTATCACCGTGACGCACCGCACATCGCCTGGTCAGACCGGCTCCGCCGCGATCCGCCGTTCCTGGTCACCGAATTCCGCGATGCCGTCGACCATGACCTCGATCACGCGCGCCGTGGCCAGGTCGAAGAACAATCCCGACACCGCCACGCCCCGCTCCTCGATCCCCCGGCGCACGGCCGGGTGCGCGTGCAGCGTCTCCAGCTGCACCGCGACGTTCACCATGCCCAGCTGGTCCACCTCGCCGAACCCCGCGACGGCCGCCGCGGCGGCTACCGGATGCCCCAGCCGGTAGCGCTCCAAGCTCGGCCGCGCATGCGCCAGCCAGTCGCCGAGACCGGCCCCGGCCGGTACCTCGCGGTGCAGCGCCTCCATCGCACCGCAGCCGGAATGACCGCATACCACGACCGCACGCACGTCCAGCCGCTCCAACGCGTAGATCAGGGCCGCCTCCACCGAGACGTCCCCGTCGCGCACCGGCACCAGGTTGCCCACGTTGCGCACGGTGAACAGGTCGCCCGGTCCACTGTTGGTGATGACGTTCGGCACGATCCGCGCGTCCGCGCAGGTGAGGAAGAACGAGTCGGCGTCGTGCCGGTGGCGCAGCTTGTCCAGATGCGGGCGCAGCACGTGGGCATGGCCGCGGTGGTAGGCGGCGATGCCCGCCAGGATGCGGTCTTCCTGGTTGCCCGAGCGCCGCCACGGTCCGATCACCTGGTCGATGACCTGCCGGACATGCCTGCGCTCGGGCGGCCCGGTCAAGGCGGTGGCCATCCGCGCGCTCCCGAGTTCGGCGAATTCGACCGTCGCGGAGCCGGATTCACGCTCACGAGCCCATTCGGTGAGGAACTCGTGCGTGGCGTGGTCCAGGAAATCGACGGTCATCTCGACGGTCACGTCCGCGCCCGCCGGAACCTTCGCCAGTTCCGCGGTCAGCTTCGGCATGGCCAAGAAGGTGCACGTGCCATCGATGGCGACCACCCACCGCCGTGCGCCCGGGACAGGTGCCGCCACGATCGTCACGCGCACCACCCGCCACAGCAGCAGCGCGAATGCCAGCGCCAGGCCGATCACCATGCCCTGCAACAGATTCAGGAACACCACGCCCAGCACCGTCGCCAGGTAGACGTACATCTCGCCGGCCCGCCTGGCCAGCCGGATGTGCGCCAGCTTGATCAGCTGCACGCCCACGAGGATGAGCAGTCCGGCCAGCGCGGCGGTGGGTATCTGCCGCACGAGCCCGGCCAGCGCCACGGCGAACAGCAGGATCCAGACTCCGTGCAGCACGGTCGACGCGCGGCTGCGCGCGCCCGCGTTCGCGTTGGTGATGCTGCGCACGATGACGGCCGCGATCGGCAAGCCACCGAGCAGCCCGGACACGACATTGGCCGATCCCTGCCCGATCAGCTCGCGGTCGAAGTCGGTGCGGTTGCCCGGCCGCATCTTGTCCACCGCGACGGCCGACAGCAGGCTCTCGACGCTGGCGATGAGGGCGATCGTCACCATGGTCGTGAGAACGGCGGTCGCGCCGCCGGAGGGGACCGCGGGCAGGCCAAGCGAGTCCAGCAACGAGCCGTTCAGCACGATCCGCTCGACGTGCGCGGGTAGGACGAGCGCAAGCAGTGTCGCGGCGACCACGGCGACGAGCGGTCCGGGGATCAATCGCACCCCCGGCGGTACGAAGCGCCAGGCGATCAGGATGGCTATCACGACGAGCCCGACGCACAGGTCGCCCGTGCGCACCGACATCAACTGCTCCGGCAGGGCGGCCAGCGCGGCGAACGACGAGCTCAGCGAGTTCCCGCCGAGCAGCACGTGCACCTGTTGCAGCGCGATCACCACGCCGATGCCCGCCAGCATGCCGTGCACGACCACCGGGGCGATGGCCAGCGCGGCGCGCGCGACCCGGCTCAACCCGAACAGGATCTGCAGCACACCCGCGCCGACGGTAATGAAACACGTTGCGGCCCAGCCGAAGTGGTGCACACTCTCGGCGACGACCACGGTGAGGCTCGCGGTGGGCCCGCTGACCTGGATCGAGGAGCCACCGAGCAGCCCGGCCACCATGCCGCCGACCACGGCCGCGATCAGGCCCGCGGCGACCGGAGCACCGGAGGCCACCGCCACGCCGAGCGAAAGGGGAAGGGCGACAAGGAAAACCACGATCGAGGCGGGTAGATCGTGACGGCCGATTCGGGTCAGCAGACCGGCCATGTGCGCGTGCGGGGACGTCCGTGGTGCGGAATCGGTGTCGGTGGACATATTTTCTCCTTCGCCGGGTGGTGATCCCGGTTCATCGGTCAAACATGTTCTTGGCATCGAAAGCGAGCGGCGGGTGCAGCTGGGCCGCCCCTCCGTCGGTGGAAGCACGACCCCGGACACGGCGGTCGGAACGATAGTAAAGACTTCGCAAAGCGTATGAAAAGGTTTCCGGTCCGGATGACGGCAACCGCTACCATAATGTGACCCAGGTCACAGCGCAACAAAGGGGGCAGACTGAGCCGGAAACCGAGGAGACTGGGCCCGCACGACGACACTCGAGGCGGAGAAGGAAAAAGACCGGGCAACAAGTGCACCGGCCTCGAATATGCGAGTGGTCCCAGCTGGGATCGAACCAGCGACCTTCCGCGTGTGAGGCGGACGCTCTCCCGCTGAGCTATGAGACCTGACATGCTTCCGGTGGCTCGGGGCACCTTCCGGACGAGACGAAACATTAGCACGCGCCACCGGCGGTTCACCAAATCGCTGTCCGGGCAGGGGCGGTTCGGCGCACCCTCCACCTACCCAGCGATCCTCCCCCGCCCCAGAACGCACGCCCGCTCTGCGGTCGCGATGACGGGCACCGGTTCGCCGTCCTCACCGCCGGGATCCATACCGAAGCCCCTGTCCCCATCCACCACATGCGCCTCCGGCGTCACAGCACGCAACGTTTCTGATTTCCGCCGTTCTACCAGCGGATTTGTACCTTTCACCGAGCGTCGGCTAATGTTCTGTCTCGCACCACGGAGGCCGGAAACGAGCCCCGGGGAGGCAGAATGCGGATGTAGCGCAGCTGGTAGCGCATCACCTTGCCAAGGTGAGGGTCGCGGGTTCGAATCCCGTCATCCGCTCGAGAGGTAGGGCCAGGCAACATTACGCCGTCCCCCTTCGCACGGTGGAGTGGCCGAGTGGTGAGGCAACGGCCTGCAAAGCCGTGCACACGGGTTCGATTCCCGTCTCCACCTCGCGCGATTAGCTCAGCGGGAGAGCGCTTCCCTGACACGGAAGAGGTCACTGGTTCAATCCCAGTATCGCGCACCACCGTCTCACCAGGTCAGAGGCACTTTCTGAGGAAACTCGGAAGGTGCCTCTCCTGCTTTTCCCTCTCCGAACACACTCAGCACACACGAGGGTGAGCAACTCCGGCCAGCGGGAGCAACCCAGAGCTACTTCGCGCCATTCGACCGCCGGGTGCAACACCCGCTTGTTCCAGTGCGACCGTCACTATTCGAGCTGTACCAAGTCGGCGAGTTCGCGCATTTCCGGCGTGAGCGTGCGACGCTTGGAGATGATGCGGCCCAGCAGATCACGTGCCGAGCGCTGTTCCACCAGCCACGGCCGCGCATCACGCGAGAGCGACGCCAGCACGTCGAAAGCGGCATCGTAATGGCGTAGTTCCAGGTGGGCCGCCGATACGTCGATCAGGTGCCGATTCCGGTTGTCCGACGTCGGCCGCTGGTCCGGCGGGATATCGCGGGCCAGGCGCAACGCCACGTCAGGGCGGTCGTCCACCACCGCGTTCTCTACCCGCTTCATAGCCACCGTGGCCGCGTCGAACGTTGTCCAGTACTGGTGATAGGGGCCGGATTCGGGCCGCCGCGACCGCACCGGCGGCGGCGAGCCTCATCATCTCGTCGGCCTCATCGGGACGGTTATCGCGTACCGCCGCCGCCGATGCCCGGAGCAACAACCATCCCCAGGTCGAAGGCTCGCGCGTCGTCGCGACGGACAGCCGGGGTTCCACGCGGTCTGCCCACCGGGTAGCGAGATCACGCACCGCCTCGAATTGTCGTTCGACAATCAACAGCCAGCACAGCGTGATCACCGCCGACGCTGCGTCCAGGACGTTGCCCGTCGATTCGGCCTCGGCGAGGGACTGGATGAACACGATGCGCGCCGAAGCGGGCCGGCGGGTCTGCACCATCTCGTCACCCATGCGCTCGAATCACGTCGCGGCGATTCCTCGAGGACTCGGACACGCTCGATGGATCGGTAGGAGGCGGGCATTCTTGCGGGTGGTCGCGGCGGAGGCCGGGTGTCGGTGGGTGGGGATACGCTGTGGCGCACAGTGCCGGAGCCGAGTCAGGGGGTTGTCGCGTGACGATCAGTGCGGAGGTCGCGCAGGGGGCGGCGCCGGATGACGACGATCCCGAGTCGCTCGATCTACGGGATGACATCTCGTTCGAACTCGAAGAGGTCAACGAGGTGCTCGGCGAGTTGATCGCTTTGCGTGCCGACCACAAGGCCAAGGACGGCGATTTGCTGACGGCGCGGCTGGGCGTGGGTGGGGAGAAACCCGAGACGCTGGCACGGATCGGCGCTCGCTACGACCTTTCCCGGGACCGGGTGCGGCAACTGCATACCAAAGCGGTGGGGCAGATGATCCGGATGGCGCAGCTGTCCGGGCATCGCGCCGCCGCGGTACTGTCCGCGCGCTATCCGCTCGACGCCAGGGACCGGCAATTGGTGCGCGCACTCCTGGTGGAGACGTACGCGACCGACACCGATATCGCCGCGACCGAACTGTCGTACCTGAAGCTGCGGCTGGCCGGGCACGCGGCCGAGGACGCGAAGCGGATCGCCGGGTTCGTCACCCAGCGCATCGCCGCCTGGCAGAAGAAGACCAACCGGCGCCTGGCGAAGCTGCACGATGCCGAGCCCCGGGCGACGAGCCGGCTGAATCCTTGGTTGAACCAGATCGATTGGCCCCGCGCCGGCACCGCGGCCGCGGTCCCCACCGTCTCCGCGCGCACCGTGGACAGTGACGACGACGGCCGCGGGCGCTTCTACCTGGACAAGGTCGGTCGCGACGTGCCGTTCGACTCCGGTTTGGAGGCTCGGCTGCTCTGGATACTCAACGCCAGCGATCTGGTCGAGACCTTCCAGGAGCAACCCGCGGCGGTGGTCTACGACCTCGACGGCGCGGAGCGGGTGCACTATCCCAGCGTCGTCGCCCGGCTCACCGACGGGCGCACGGTGTTGATCGACGTCGCGGCGCTCGGCCACGTCGGCTTCCACATCAACCGGGTGAAGGCCGCCGCCGGTCGAGCACACGCACACGCCAACGGCTGGGGCTGGCTGATCTGGACCGGCAGCCGCATCGGCGTCCCGGATCTGCGCGCACGCCCCGTCGACGCCACCAGCGAGCAGATGCTGCGCAGCCTCGTCGAGCGCGGCCCCGCGCACTGGGCGGCACTGCGCGAGGTGCGCGCGAAGACCGGCCTGGAACTGCTGGATTTCCTCGCGCTGGTATTGCGCCACGAATGGCGGTGGGATCGGGCGCCCTTCCGGCTCAGCGCACCACCATCGCCGCCGCCAGGAACGTGACGATCAGCAGCATCGCGCAGATCGTGATCAACTGCCAGCGGCCGATGGTCACCTCGAGATTGGCGATCGTGTTGCGCAACGCCTTGTCGAGCCGATCGTGATCGGCGATCGTGCGCTGGGCGGTGGCGAGGGCGTCGGCCTGTTTCTGAGCGGCCAACTCCGCACGTTCCAGCCGTGTGGTCAGTTTCAGCAGGTGTTTCTGTCTGTCGCGCAACGATTTGCGGGTCACCGCCAGCGCCGTGCGCTGGTTGACCAGTTCCTGACGCTGCCGGGCGATGACCGTGGCCTGCGTCTTCGTGTGGTACTCCCAGTCGGTCACGGTGGCCCAGCCTCCTGTCCTCTCATCCCGATAACCCCAGACGTAGTCGCCGCGGACCCAGCCCGCGATGAACTCGCGCAGTTCGACCGGCTCGCGCCGCGGCGCCGCCATCGCGTGCTCGGTGTCCAGCACGCCGGTGACCGCGCGGTAATCACAGGCGGCGGGCGCGAAATCCGTGATGCCCAGAGCGTGCAGGTAAGGCACCCAGTAGCCGGGCGGGCACAGCCACAGCACGTCTGTGCAGCCCGCGGCGCGCAGCCGCTCGGTGTGCTCCTGGGCGAGACCTCGCTCCAGCGGACCGCTGCGCACCTCTATCGCGTACACCCGGTCGCCCTTGCGCCAGTACACGTCCACCGGCAGTGTCCCGATGCGCCGATCCACCTCGGCTTCGTCGGCCCCGTAGGCGAGCAACCTGCCACACAACCAGTACTTGAGCCGCCGCATATCCCACTGGGCCGCGGAACATTCCGGGCACCCGCAGGCGTAACCGGCCTTCGACCCACGTGTACGGCCGGAAGCCTCTCCGATACCCAACTCGGCGAGCATCGCTCGGCGCCCGCAGGCGATCTCCGCCCGCTGCTTCGTTCTCACGCGACCACTCCCCTGCACATACCACCGCAGGCCCGGCGACCTACGCCATAGATCAAGAGTGCGCCAGACTCGGCTACCTCGCCAGCCCCGTTCACCCCGCGCTCGGGTGTGCCACGCACGTGGCCGATCAGCGGAATTGGCGTTGCACTCTGCGGCACAAGGATTTTCATCATGCCACGGGCCCACACCGGGCACTCTGGTATCGGTGAATTGACAGTTGCCGCCATCCCGCGGCGCGCCCGGCCGCACGGCATCCGGGCGAACTCGCGGCACCGGCACGGCCGCGCGACATGGCCCACCCCGGCGATCCGGAGCGCGGAGTCGCGAAGGGCGCGATCCAGGCGGATAATGACCGATCGAGTGCATCGGCCCGTTTTCGGACAAACCGGGTCGCCGCGTAATCCGCCTGCAGGGGGGTGATTCCGGGGGCCTAGGCTGCTTCGATCAGGTCATTGATCGGTGCGCCGCCGATACTTCGCGAGCCGCGGATGTCCAACTGGGCGGATAGAATAGTCCGGCCGAGTGCGAGCTGGGCCGATACGGGGAAGTAGGTACTGGATGGAGCACGGTCAGCAGACCGGCGAGTCGATCGGCGCGATGCTGTCGGGTATCGCGTCGGCTCTCCGAGAGGTCAGCGAGAAACTGGACGCGGTGGCGGCCCGGATCGATGGCGCGCAGACCGTGGTGAGCGAACCGACCGCCGACGGGCGTTTGGCCAAACTCGAGGCGTGGGCTTTCCGTGCGGCACAGGATATATCGGGGCTCGACGCCAGGGTGCAGCGCCTGGAATCCGGCGACGACCCGGCGGCGGAGGTTCGGCAATCGGCGGCGCAGCGCCCGGCCGGCTCGCTTCCCCGGGCGGCCGCGGGACGGGCGAACACGCGCAAGGCGGAGCACGGCGGCGCCGAGCCCGCGGCGCGAAAGAACGATGCCGGCGAACCGGCCGTTTCCCGCAACGGCGCGCGACCACAGAGCGCGCCCCGGGGGCCGGTGCACGCGGCGGCCGAATCGGATCCCGTCGCGCAGACGGGTTTTACGCCCCCGCGCGAGCCCGCGCTGGATCCGAACGTATCCTCCGGACAGAGCTTCACCGCACCTCGCGACGCGGCGTCGAACTTCACCGCCCCACCCTCGCGTGAGCCTGTGTTCACCACGCCTGCACCACGGGAACCCGTGTCGCCCTTCACTCCACCGACCCCGCGCGATCCGAGTACCGGGCAACAGGAGACGCCGGCGGCCGCGCGCGAACCCGTCCCCTCGTACTCCCCCAGCGAGAACGCCGCGTACGAAACCATCGTCGCCTCCACCACGAGCACGCAGCACAGCGGTGCGGCGAATGGCGCGGCTCCCGGCCCCGGACTCACCGGCGCGCACCGTGCCGGTGACAATGACCGGACAGCGGTCGACAACACGCACGTGGACAAGTTGCAAGCCATGCTGGACGAGCTCAAGCGCACGGCGGCGGCCCCGCTGGGCCGCTCCGACCTCTTCGGGCCCACGCCGGGCGACTCGACCCCCAACGGCTATCAGTCCGAGCGCACCGAAGCGCAGCGCAGACCGGCCGACTACCGGCTATCCAGCCCGCCGCCGGTGTCTTGAGAAACTCTGGCGCGCCGCCGCTTCGGCGGACGCGCCGTGGCCGCCGAACGCAGCATGATCTCCTGGACGA
>NZ_JBHVDM010000098.1:0-25790 GCF_042802775.1 Nocardia sp. NPDC057455
CCCCGCTACGCGCCCGCAGCCGACCGAGGAACGGCCCGCGCGGCCGGCCTCCGCCCCCGCCATGGGCACGCCGAGCGCGCGCAGGCGACGGCGCGCCGAGAGCGACGACGAGACGCCGCAGCGCCGTCTCTCGGTGGCGGAGATCATGGCCAACCTGCAGTCCGAGGAGCGCGAACGCCGGTGACCGCGGCCGCCCCGTGTCCCCGCACTGCGGCCTAGATCACGCGGACACCCCGTGGCGGCGGCCGACCGCCTGCCGATATTCTCTTGGCGTACCGTCCGGTACCCGCATAGCGGGACTGGAACGACATCGAGAGGACAACGTTGACCTCGAGAAGCGTGAATTCCGACAACAACGCTGCTTCGGGCTACGACCCCGCGCCCGCACGCCTGACGGTGGGAATCGTCTCGGCGGGACGCGTGGGCTCGGCATTGGGCGCCGCGCTGGAGCGGGCCGGACACGTCGTGTTCGGCGTCTGCGCGATCTCCGACGTCTCGGTGCGCCGCGCCAGGACCCGGCTGCCCGATTCGGAGATCCTGCCGATCGAGCAGGTGGCCGCCCGCAGTGAGCTGCTGCTGCTCGCCGTGCCCGATACCGAGCTCCCCGGCCTGGTCCGTGGCCTGGCCGGCACCGGAGTCGTCCGGCCCGGCACCATCGTGGCGCACACCTCCGGCGCGAACGGCGTCGGTGTGCTCGCCCCCCTGGCCGAGCTCGGCGCTCTTCCGCTGGCGATCCACCCGGCGATGACCTTCACCGGCCACGACGAGGACGTGCCCCGGCTGGGCAACGCGTGCTTCGGTATCACCGCGGCCGACGAGGTCGGCTACGCCATCGCGCAGTCGCTGGTGATCGAAATGGGCGGCGAGCCGGTTCGCGTACCGGAGCAGCACCGGCCGCTGTACCACGCCGCGCTCGCGCACGGCAGCAATCATCTGGTGACGGTGATCGTCGACGCGGTGGCCGCATTGCGTGCCGCTCTGGCCGGTCCCGGCCTGATGGGTCAGCAACTGGTCGACGAGCAGCCCAACGGCCTGGCCGAGCGTCTGCTCGCCCCGCTTGCCTCGGCGGCGCTGGACAACGCGTTGCGCCGCGGCCAGTCCGCGCTGACCGGTCCGGTCGCCCGCGGCGACGCCGACGCGGTGGCCGCGCACTTGGCGGCGTTGACATCGGTCGATTCCCGGCTGGCCGAGGCGTATCGCGCGCTGTCGCTGCGCACCGCTGAGCGGGCAGGCACCGCCCCCGCCGTCATCGAGCTGCTGGAAGGACGCTGATGTTCGACCCGAAATTGCGCGGTGCCTACCGGCCCGGCGTGCTCACCGTGCACCACGATCCCGCGGTGCTCGGTGCGGTGTCCGCCGCCCTGCGCGGCGTCGGCCGCACCGTCGCGCTGGTGCCGACCATGGGCGCGCTGCACGAGGGCCACTTGGAGATCGTGCGGCTGGCCAAGCGGACCAATCAGGTCGTCATCGTGTCGATCTTCGTCAATCCCCTGCAGTTCGGGGCGAACGAAGACTTGGACAAATACCCCCGCACGCTGGACGCCGACGTCGAGCTGTTGCGCGCGGAGGGCGTCGAGCTGGTGTTCGCGCCGAGCGTGTCCGACATGTATCCGGACGGTCCGCGCACCACGGTGCACCCCGGTCCACTCGGCGCCGAGTTGGAGGGCGCGAGCCGGCCGACACATTTCGCGGGCATGCTCACCGTGGTCGCCAAACTGCTGCAGATCGCGCGGCCGACCGAGGCGTTCTTCGGCGAAAAGGATTACCAGCAGCTCACCCTGATCCGGCAGATGGTCCGCGATCTGAATTTCGACGTCCAGATCACTCCGGTGGTCACCGTTCGCGAGCCCGACGGCTTGGCCCTTTCCTCGCGCAACCGCTATCTCGACCCGGTGCAGCGCGAGGCGGCGCTTGCCCTGTCGGCCGCGCTGTCGGCGGGCAAGCACGCGGGTGGGCTCGGCGGCGACGCGGTTCGCACGGCCGCCCGCCAGGTGCTCGACGCCGCGACCGGCGTGGACGTGGACTACCTGGAGCTGCGCTCGTCCACCCTGGGCCCTGCCCCGGCCACCGGCAACGCGAGGCTGCTGATCGCGGCCAGGGTCGGCCCGACCAGGCTCATCGACAACATCGCCATCACCCTCGGCGCTCCGATCGACGGCCACCCCACCGTCACCGGGTCGCAGCCCGCCGTGGACTCCTCCCAGCCTGTCGCGGCGGTGTCCGACCCCGCCGTCCTTCCTCCCGCGAACTAGAAAGGTTCGACGCAATGCTGCGCACCATGATGAAGTCGAAGATCCACCGTGCCACCGTGACGCACGCCGACTTGCACTATGTCGGCTCGGTCACCGTGGACCAAGACCTGCTCGATGCCGCCGACCTGCTGGAAGGCGAGCAGGTCTGCATCGTGGACATCGACAACGGTGCTCGCCTGGAGACCTACGTCATCGCCGGTGAGCGAGGTTCCGGGGTCATCGGGATCAACGGCGCCGCGGCTCACCTGGTGCACCCGGGCGACCTCGTCATCCTGATCGCCTACGGCCAGCTGAACGAGCAGGAGCTCGCCGAATACGACCCCAAGGTGGTATTCGTCGACGAGCGCAACCGCCCGGTCGAGCTCGGCTCCGACCCGGCGCACGCGCCGGAGGGCTCGGGCCTGACCTCGCCGCGCTCGCTGTCGTTCGTCTGAGGAGCGGCGACCAGGACATGCTGCTGACCATCGATGTCCGCAACACGAGTATCGAACTCGGCCTGTTCTCCGGGTCGGGGGAGCATTCGAAACTGGTGCGGCACTGGCGAATGCACACCAATCCGTTGCTGACCGCCGACGAATTCGCCATGCAGGTGCGCGGGTTGGTCGGCGCGCAACTGGACGAGGTGATCGGCGTCGCCGCGCTTTCCACGGTGCCGCCCGTGCTGCGTGAACTGCGCGGCATGCTCGGCCAATATTGGGGACACGTTCCGCATGTGCTGGTGGAACCCGGTGTGCGTACGGGGATTCCGCTGTTGGTGGACAACCCGAAAGAAGTCGGCGCGGACCGCATCGTCAATTGTCTGGCCGCCTACCAGCGCTATTCCGCGCCCGCGATCGTCGTCGATTTCGGTACCGCGATCTGTGTGGACCTGGTGTCGAAGAAGGGCGAGTTCCTCGGCGGGATCATCGCGCCCGGGGTGGAGATCTCGACCGAAGCCCTGGTGGAACGTAGTGCGCTGCGGCGGGCGGAGTTGGCCAGGCCACGTTCGGTGCTGGGGAAGAACAGCATGGAATGCATGCAGTCCGGCGCGGTTTTCGGTTTCGCCGGACTGGTGGACGGCCTGATCGATCGGATTCGCGACGAGTTCGACGCCTTCGCGGGTGACGATGTCGCGGTGGTGGCCACCGGAGCCACCGCTCCGCTGATCGTCCCGGAATCCGAAACGATCGATGACCACGATCCGCACCTCACGCTGACCGGCCTGCGACTCGTATACGAACGCAACCAGCGGCGCAAGGGAAGTGTCTGATATGCGCGGTGTCGGATTTGTCGCAGGCCGGGCACTTGTCGACACCGCGCCGTGTGCTGTTAAACTCGCTCTCGTGACTTTCTACGCGAGCACCCAGGAGTGTTGTCGAGGCTGACGTGCCTCGACCGATCGAGGCTGAGTTCCCGCCCTCGACCGTTCTCATCCTCCTGGAGATTCGCTCATGCGTTCCTCTGTCCTTTCCCTTTCCTCCGCGCGTACCGCGCTGTCGGCCACTCCGCCGGTGGAACGCTCGGTGGCGCCCGCCCTGCCCACCCGGCTGCGCCCGGCCGATCTGCTGCGACTGACCGACGAGGGCGCCGAAGACGTACTGGCCGGGCGATACGACCATTTATTTCCCGCCGGTGGGAATTGGCCGGAAAATGAGCGCTGGGCGACCAGGCTGCTTTCCGACGACGAGGTCGACGTCTGGCTGATCAGCTGGACGCCTGGCAAGTCGACCGAGTTGCACGACCACGCCGGGTCGCTCGGCGCGCTCACCGTGCTCAGCGGTGCGCTCTCCGAATATCGTTGGAACGGAACGGAACTGCGTGGCCGCACGCTCGCGGCGGGTGACCAGGCCTCGTTCCCGATCGGCTGGGTGCACGACGTCATGCGCGCGCCGGCCGCCGTGCCCGGCGCCGTCGAATCCGCGGGCCCGCTCGATCCCACGCTGAGCGTGCACGCCTATTCCCCGCCGCTCACCGCCATGTCGTATTACGAGGTGACCGGCCACGGCACCCTGCGGCGCACTCGAACCGTCCTCACCGACCAGCCCGAAGGTGATATGTGATGACCCGTTTGACCATCGATCAGATGCTCGAGAACGCACGGGACCGACTCGACCGGATCTACGCCTTCGAATTGCCGGAAGCCATCGAGCGCGGCGCCATTCTGGTGGATATCCGGCCCCAGGCGCAACGCGGACGTGAGGGCACCTTGCCCGGCGCACTGGTGATCGAGCGGAATGTCCTGGAATGGCGGCTCGACCCCACCAGTTCCGCCCGCCTGGCGCTGGCCGCCGATCACGACGTGGAATGGATCGTCGTCTGCTCCGAGGGATATACCTCCAGCCTGGCCGCCGCCGCGCTGCAGCAACTCGGGCTGCACCGGGCGACCGATCTGGTGGGCGGCTACCAGGCGTTGAAGGCGGCCGGGCTGTTGCACGTCGCCGTCGGGGCCCCGCACTTCGCGCGCGAGGCCGAGGCGCTCGCCTCGCTGTAATTACCGCCGACACTTCCATCTCGAAATAGCCGGGCGCTCAGGTGTTTTCGCTCACCGCATGATGCGCACCGGCTATTTCGCGTCTGTACGACGTCGGCGCGGACATCCCGGGCGGGGCGTCGCATCGATACCGTTTCGTTACTCCGGGCCGGAGTCCGGGCGGCCCGCAAAACGATTTCCGGTGCACGCTAGGGTTGTTCGATGTGAGCACCCCGAACTCTGCATCTTCCAGCGCATCGACAACGGATTCGCGGCCTGCCGTGTCGCCGGCCGCCGACGATGCCCCGGAGCAGATACGGATTCGCCGGGAGAAGCGGGAGCGGTTGCTAGCGGCCGGTGGCGAGGCCTATCCCGTCGTCGTGCCGCGTACCCATACCCTGGCGGAAATTCGGGCCGCATATCCGGACCTCGCCGCGGACACGGCCACCGGGCAAGAGGTGGGCCTCGCGGGGCGCGTCATATTTCTGCGTAATACGGGCAAGTTGTGTTTCGCGACACTGCAGGAGGGTGACGGTACCAAGCTGCAGGCGATGATCAGCCTGAACGGGGTCGGCGCGGACGCCCTCTCCGCCTGGAAGACCGATGTCGACCTCGGAGACTTCGTTTTCGTGCACGGTGAGGTCATCTCCTCCCGAACCGGGGAACTGAGCGTCATGGCCGATTCCTGGTTCATGGCTGCGAAGGCCCTGCGGCCGCTGCCGGTGGCGCACAAGGAGATGAACGAGGAATCGCGGGTCCGGCAGCGTTATGTCGACTTGATCGTGCGTCCCGAGGCCAGGGAAATGGCTCGTACCCGTATCGCCGTGGTGCGCGCGCTGCGCAACGCGCTCGAGCGCAGAGGCTTCCTCGAAGTGGAGACGCCGATGCTGCAGACGCTGCACGGCGGCGCCGCGGCCCGGCCGTTCGTCACCCGTTCCAATGCCCTCGATATGGACCTCTACCTGCGCATCGCGCCCGAACTGTTCCTGAAGCGCTGCGTGGTCGGCGGCTTGGAGCGGGTCTTCGAGGTCAACCGGAACTTCCGGAACGAGGGCGCGGACTCGACGCATTCCCCCGAGTTCGCGATGCTGGAGACATACCAGGCATACGGCACCTATGACGACTCGGCGGTGATGACCCGGGAATTGGTGCAGGAAGTGGCGCAGGAGGCGTTCGGTACCCAGGTGGTGACCCTGGCCGACGGCACCGAATACGATCTCCGTGGCGAGTGGGCCACCGTCGAGATGTACCCTTCGCTGTCGGATGCGCTGGGTGTGCAGGTCACTCCGGAAACGTCGGTGGCCGAATTGCGCGCACTCGCGGATCGGGTCGGTCTGGAAATTCCGGAGGGCAAGGGCTACGGCCACGGGAAACTCGTCGAGGAACTCTGGGAACACCAGTATGGCGACAAGCTGTACGCGCCGACTTTCGTGCGCGACTTCCCGGTGGAGACATCCCCGTTGACCAGGCAGCATCGCACTACGGCAGGTGTCACGGAGAAGTGGGATCTCTATGTGCGCGGCTTCGAGTTGGCCACGGGCTATTCGGAGTTGGTTGACCCGGTGATCCAGCGCGAGCGGTTCGTCGATCAGGCCCGGCTCGCCGCGCAGGGTGACGACGAGGCGATGGTGCTGGACGAGGACTTCCTCGCGGCGATGGAGCACGGCATGCCGCCGACGACCGGAACGGGTATGGGAATCGATCGGTTGTTGATGGCGCTCACGGGATTGGGAATCCGAGAAACGATACTGTTCCCAATTGTGCGTCCGGTCACCAGGTGACCACTGGATTGCAAAGCAGCGACTCCGTCTTGGAATTTCCGGAATTCGGGGTATTCTTGCCTCGGGTAATCGGCCTAGTATGCGGGTCGCACGATTTCGAGAGGACGTTCATCTCATGGCAAAGAAGGTCACCGTTAGCCTGATCGACGATGTCGACGGTGAGTCCATCGCAGACGAGACCATCGAGTTTGCGATCGACGGTGTGTCGTACGAGATCGACCTGTCGTCGGCAAATGCGGCGAAGCTGCGCGACGGTTTGGAGGAGTGGGTTTCGAATGCGCGCCGGGTGAGTGGCCGGCGCCGGGTCAAGGCTGCCGCGGCCGCCGCGGGCACTCCGAAGAGCCGGGTCTCCATCGATCGGGAACAAAGCGCCGCAATTCGGGAGTGGGCGCGTCGGAATGGACACAAGGTGTCCGCACGGGGCCGCATCTCCGCCGACATCACCGACGCGTACAACAAGGCCGCGAAGGGTTAGTTCTTTTTCGGCCGCCGTCCCGGCGAATCGTGCGACGTCGGGGCGGCGGTCTTGTTTGTGATAGGGCTTCGATATGGCAGCGAGACCGGATCACACGGTGGCCCGTCCCGGCAGGTGAATCGATCTTGCTCGCGGTACCGGGACGCGGCACCATGGAAGCGTGCGACGGTCACTGGCGGTATGGAGAGGTGAGGTATCGGCGCAGTGACAGGATTCGTCGGATCATTCTTGCGGTTCACCGATGACACCGGTCGGCAGCAGGAGTTCACGCTCACGCCCGATCGCGGACGCGTCACGATCGGCCGCTCCCCGCATGCCGATCTCGCTCTGAGCTGGGACGCTGAGGTCTCCCGGCTGCACGCGGCGGTCGAGTACCTGGGTGCGCACTGGACCATCGTGGACGACGGACTCTCCCGCAACGGCACCTTCGTCAACGGCGACCGGCTGGTCGGCCGCCGCAGGCTGATGGCGGGCGACGTCATCCGGGTCGGCACCTCGCGGGTGTCGTTTCACGACTTCGGCGGCGTGTCCGACGACATCACCCGTACCTCCACCGGCTCGATACCCACCGCGCGGTCGCTCACCGAGACACAACGCTCGGTCCTGGTCGCACTGTGCCGCCCGTACAAGCACGGCGCCGGTTTCGCCACTCCCGCCTCGAATCAGCAGATCGCCGAGGAACTGTTCCTCAGCGTCGACGCGATCAAGACCCATCTGCGCGCCCTGTTCGCGAAGTTCGGGGTGGAGGATCTGCCGCAGAACCAGAAACGGGTGCGATTGGCGGGACTGGCCATGCAGAGTGGGCTCATTTCCGATCGGGACCTGTGAGACCTTCACCGTAGACGCTCGCTCGAGTCATCGAGCTTCTCGGCCATGGAGAGCCATGGCGGCAACGGGTTGACTCGGAGACACAGCCGGAGCCACTCCGGCCGGTTTCCGAGCAGGAGGAATTCATGACCGCCACACGTCTGGCCGCATTGGTGCTCGCCACGCTGGCGACGGGCCTGATCGCGGGCCTGTTCTACGCCTACGCCAATTCGGTGATGCCCGCGCTGGCCCGCACCGACGATCGCGCCATGATCGACGTGATGCAGAAGATCAACGTGGTGATCATCAATCCTTGGTTCATGATCGCGTTCCTCGGCACGGTGGGGTTCACCGTCCTTGCGGCGGCGCTGCACCTGGGGCGGGAGCACCGGAGCACGCTGATCTGGATCGTGCTCGCGCTGGTGCTCAACGTGATCGCCTTCGGGGTGACCTCCGGGTTGAACGTCCCGCTCAACGACCAGCTGGCCGCCGCGGGCGACCCCGGTTCGATCACCGATCTCGCCGCGGTGCGCGCGGACTTCGAAGCGGCCTGGGTTCGGTGGAACATCGCGCGCGGCGTCTTCCACACGCTGGCCTTCCTGGCGCTGTGCGGTGCCCTGTTCGTGGCGGGCATCCAGCAGGGTAAGGCCTCCGCCGCCGCGGCGACGCCGGGTCGGGCGGCCTCGGGTCAGTACGCCGCGCCCGCCTTCGGTCAGAGCTAGTTTCCGCAACGACCCGCCGGAATCTGCTCCGTCTGGGCCACTTCGTGCGGTAGCTTCCCCGGAAGACGAGACCGGACCGGGAGGCTATCGTGCGGCGTGTCCCAGGCTTTTCGTTGTTCATCGTTCTGCTCGCAGCCGTGTGTGCCACCGCGGGCGCGGCACAGGCCCAGGAGCGATATCCGGTCTCCTACAACTTCTTCGCGGGCATCCCCGCCGAACTGGCCAACCCGGGCGGTTCGCTGCCCGGCACCAACGACTGGTCGTGCCGGCCCGGCTCCGCGCATCCCAACCCCGTAGTGCTCGTGCACGGAACGGGAGGTGGCGCACAGACGAATTGGGGCGTGTACGCGCCGCTGCTGGCCAACGAGGGCTACTGCGTGTACTCCTCCACCTTCGGCGCCTACGACCTGCCCTGGCCCGCGTCGGCCATCGGGGGCATGCTTCCGATCGAGCAGAGTGCGGCCCAGCTCGCGGCTTTCGTGGACCGGGTTCGCGCCGCGACCGGCGCGGCCGAGGTCGATCTCATCGGCCACTCCCAGGGCAATTTCATCGGCAACTACTTCGTCAAACGGCTCGCGGGCGCGGGCAAAGTGGACAAGATGGTCGGACTGGCTCCGCCCTGGCTCGGCTCGAACGCCTACGGCATGGCGGACCTGAACGCGTTCGGCACGCGCCTCGGCCTCGGGCCGGTGTTCGACGCCGTGGCCGGATCGCCGTGCAACGCCTGCCGCCAGGTGCTGCAGGGGTCGGAGTTCGTGCGCACGCTCAACGCGGACGGTGTCTACCACCCCGATGTGGCCTACACCAATATCGCGACCGTGCTGGACGAGCTGGTGGTTCCGTACACCTCCGGGTTGGTGACCGGGCCCCGGGTGACGAATATCGTGGTTCAGGACGGGTGCACGACGGACTACTCTGGTCATACGGGCATAGCGGGCAGCCAAAGGGCCGCGACGTACGTGCTCAACGCGCTCGATCCCGCGCATCAACGCCCGGTGCCCTGCGGTTTCGTCGATCCGTACACGGGGTAGGCAGCCGAGGTCGGACGTGTGCGGCGGAGTGTGCGGCGGAGATCCGGTCGGCGGACGGTTTGTTCGCTGAGGGCAAAACCCGGCCGGAAACGAATCCCGCGGCGCTCACGTTATGAGTGAATGACCGTGCTGTCGCCGGTCGGCAATAGGGTGGACCGGCGGCGGTGGCATCCCCCGCCAACTAGAGTGGAGGCGGGGGCCGCAACCCCCGGGCTTCATGGCAGGCTGACGCCCACGGTTGTTGTACACAGCACACTGCGGCGTCTGTTGCCAGAATGTCGGAGCAGGAGAGTGAGGGAGCGATGTTCGAGAGGTTCACCGACCGCGCGAGGCGTGTCGTTGTCCTGGCCCAGGAAGAGGCCCGGATGCTCAACCACAACTACATCGGTACCGAGCACATCCTGCTGGGGCTGATTCACGAGGGTGAGGGCGTCGCGGCCAAGTCGCTGGAGTCGCTCGGCATTTCGCTGGAAGGCGTGCGCAGCCAGGTGGAGGAGATCATCGGCCAGGGCCAGCAGGCCCCGTCCGGTCACATCCCCTTCACCCCGCGCGCCAAGAAGGTGCTGGAGCTGAGCCTCCGGGAAGCGCTGCAGCTCGGCCACAACTACATCGGCACCGAGCACATCCTGCTCGGCCTCATCCGTGAGGGCGAGGGCGTGGCGGCCCAGGTGCTGGTGAAGCTGGGCGCCGATCTCAACCGTGTGCGCCAGCAGGTCATCCAGTTGCTGTCCGGGTACCAGGGCAAGGAACCGGTCGAGTCCGGTTCGCGCGGCGAGGCGGGCACCCCGTCCACCTCGCTGGTGCTCGACCAGTTCGGTCGCAACCTGACCCAGGCCGCGCTCGAAGGCAAGCTCGACCCGGTCATCGGCCGCTCGAAGGAGATCGAGCGCGTCATGCAGGTGCTCAGCCGCCGCACCAAGAACAACCCGGTGCTGATCGGCGAGCCCGGCGTCGGCAAGACCGCCGTCGTCGAGGGGCTCGCGCAGGCCATCGTCAACGGCGAGGTCCCCGAGACGCTGAAGGACAAGCAGCTCTACACCCTCGACCTGGGTTCCCTGGTCGCGGGCAGCCGCTACCGCGGTGACTTCGAAGAGCGCCTGAAGAAGGTGCTCAAGGAGATCAACACCCGCGGCGACATCATCCTGTTCATCGACGAGCTGCACACGCTGGTCGGTGCGGGCGCCGCCGAGGGCGCCATCGACGCGGCCTCGATCCTGAAGCCCAAGCTGGCCCGCGGCGAGCTGCAGACCATCGGCGCGACCACCCTCGACGAGTACCGCAAGTACATCGAGAAGGACGCCGCCTTGGAGCGCCGGTTCCAGCCGGTGCAGGTGGGCGAGCCGACGGTGGAGCACACCATCAACATCCTCAAGGGTCTGCGCGACCGCTACGAGGCGCACCACCGCGTCTCCATCACCGACGGTGCGCTGGTGGCCGCCGCGACCCTGGCCGACCGCTACATCAACGACCGGTTCCTGCCGGACAAGGCGATCGACCTGATCGACGAGGCGGGCGCGCGGATGCGCATCCGTCGCATGACCGCTCCGCCGGACCTGCGCGAATTCGACGACAAGATCGCCGAGGCGCGCCGGGAGAAGGAGTCCGCGATCGATGCGCAGGACTTCGAGAAGGCCGCGCGGCTGCGCGACAAGGAGAAGCAGCTCGTCGCCAAGCGGGCCGAGCGGGAGAAGCAGTGGCGCTCGGGTGATCTGGATGTCGTGGCCGAGGTCGACGACGAGCAGATCGCCGAGGTGCTGGCGAACTGGACCGGTATCCCGGTGTTCAAGCTCACCGAGGAGGAGACGACCCGTCTGCTCCGCATGGAAGACGAGCTGCACAAGCGGATCATCGGCCAGGAGGACGCGGTCAAGGCGGTCTCCAAGGCCATCCGCCGCACCCGTGCCGGCCTGAAGGACCCGAAGCGTCCGTCCGGTTCGTTCATCTTCGCCGGGCCGTCCGGTGTCGGTAAGACCGAGCTGTCCAAGGCGCTGGCGAACTTCCTGTTCGGCGACGACGACGCGCTCATCCAGATCGACATGGGCGAGTTCCACGACCGCTTCACCGCCTCGCGGCTGTTCGGTGCCCCTCCGGGCTACGTCGGCTACGAGGAGGGCGGCCAGCTCACCGAGAAGGTGCGCCGCAAGCCGTTCTCGGTCGTGCTGTTCGACGAGATCGAGAAGGCCCACCAAGAGATCTACAACACCCTGTTGCAGGTCTTGGAGGACGGCCGTCTCACCGACGGCCAGGGCCGGACCGTGGACTTCAAGAACACGGTGCTGATCTTCACCTCGAACCTCGGTACCTCGGACATCTCGAAGGCCGTCGGCCTGGGCTTCACACAGAGCAATGCCGAGGGCTCGAACTACGAGCGGATGAAGCTCAAGGTCAACGACGAGCTGAAGAAGCACTTCCGGCCGGAGTTCCTCAACCGCATCGACGACGTGATCGTCTTCCACCAGCTCACCACCGACCAGATCGTCCAGATGGTGGATCTGATGATCAACCGCGTCGCCAAGCAGCTGAAGAACAAGGACATGGCGATCGAGCTCACCGAGAACGCCAAGAACCTGCTGGCCAAGCGTGGCTTCGATCCCGTGCTCGGTGCCCGGCCGCTGCGCCGCACCATCCAGCGCGAGATCGAGGACCAGCTGTCGGAGAAGATCCTCTTCGGCGAGATCGGCCCCGGCCAGACCATCTCGGTCGACGTCGAGGGCTGGGACGGCGAGGGCTCCGGCGAGGACGCCAAGTTCACCTTCTCCGGTAAGGCGAAGCTGACCAAGGCGCAGACCGAAGAGAAGCCGGAAGTCGTGCTGACCGGCGCGACGGAAGGCTCCACCGAGGCTGCCTCGGGCGAGTAAGTCGTAACCTAAGAAGCCCGTGCCTACCGTAGCGGTGGGCACGGGCTTCTTCGTATCCCGGCGGTGGCGCCGGGACAGGAACTCTCGTCACTGAACTGGGCGTGGACCAACTCGGCCAGTTCCGCCTCCGTGGCGCCGGGCCCTGCGGCTCCCGCGCCGTGGCGGCGGGGGTGCGCAGCGGTGCGGCCAGGACGTTCGGACGCAGTCGAATGGACGTGGTGACGGCAGCCGCCGCGGCGAGGACCGGGAACGGCGAGGGAGTGAACCGGGTGTCGGGAAGCAGAAGGGTCCGGTAACCCTGCCGTTCGACGGCGGCTGCTTCGCGCGCCCAGGCGGCTCCCGAACGCGGGGTGAGAACGATTCCGAAGGTCATGCTCATGGGTGGGATCTCCCGTCTGTGAAGGTTCGCCGCTGCCGCCGCGCGAACACCAGCACCGCCACGACGGTCAGCGAGAACAGCACGGAAAAGATCCAAAAGAACGGCCAGGGGTGCCACCCGCCGTCGTAGTGGTCGGCCAGGAAACCCACGGCCTCGGGTCGAGTGAAAATATTCATGCCGAAAAGACTGCGCCGAAGGGCCTATCGGGGCATCGGCCGTGCGTCGTCAGTCGGAATACGCTCGGTTACGTACGCACAGAGCGGCCGACGGTGTCCGTTATTAATTAACTAATTATTTGCTGAATGTCATTCGATCGGAAAAATGTGGTTCGCTGAAAAATTGCCGTCCGTTGATATCGAGCGGTCGGATGGTGTCTCACCAGGCCGTCGTGGCTAGAAGGCCGATCGAGAATTATTCGCTACTGCTACTGCTACGGCGCCGTCCCGCCGGCCGGCATGGCGACCGAGGGCGACTCACTGCCAGCCGGGGCGGACGAGCCCACATTCATAGGCCATGACCACCAGCTGGGTGCGATCCCTGGCGTGCAGTTTGGTGAGGATGCGGCTGACATGGGTGCGGGCGGTCGCGGGGCTCATGTAGAGGCGTTCACCGATTTCGGCATTGGTGAGACCCTCGGCGACCAGGGTCATCACTTCGCGTTCGCGGTCGGTGAGCTCGGCGAGGGTGGCGGCGGGCGGTGTCTTCGCACGTGCGGAGAATTCCGCGATCAGCCTGCGGGTCACACCGGGGGAGAGCAGCGCGTCACCCGCGGCGACCACACGGACCGCACGAACCAGATCGGCCGGCTCGGTGTGCTTGACCAGGAAACCGGTCGCGCCGGAGCGCATTGCCTCGAAGACGTATTCGTCCAGCTCGAAGGTGGTCAGCACGACTACGCGCACGTCGGCCAGCCGGGGATCCTCGGCGATCATGCGGGTGGCGGCCAAGCCGTCCAGAATCGGCATGCGGATGTCCATCAGGACCACGTCGGGCCGCAGGCCGCGGGTCATGCGCACGGCCTGCTCGCCGTTGTCCGCCTCGCCCACCACGTCGATGCCGTCCTGGGCATCCAGCAACGCGACGAAACCGCCGCGCACCAGCGCCTGGTCGTCGGCCACCAGCACCCGGACACTGCCGGACGGGGCGGGATCGTGGTGGTCGTGCATCGGGTCTCCTCTGCCGTGGGGCCGCGCGTAGTCCTCTCAGCGCTGCGCGCGACCGGCCGAGGTGCTCGGTCGCTCGGCCGCGTCGGCGGGGCGGCTCGGCGTCGCGGGCGACTCGGTCTCGCTCGAGCGGGCGGTGCTCGTCGCCGTTGATTCCGCCACCTCGGTACTCGTCGGCGACGTGCCGGACCCCGCCGCACTCTGCTCCGGCGTACCCGCTGCCGTTTCGTCCAGCACCGGTCCTCTCCCGGTCGAGGCGCTGCGCGTCGACGTGCTCGCTGTCGCGGTGTGCTGTTCCGGCGTGCCTGATGTCGTGCTGCCCTGCACCGGTCTTCTTGTCGAAGCGCTATGTGTCGACGTTGTCGCAGTGTCCTTTTCCGGCGCGCCTGATGCCGTGCTGCTGCGCGCCGGTCCGCTCGCTGTCGTGGTGCCGGGTGTGGACTTGCTCGCTGTACGAGGATCCTGCTCGGTCGCGTCCGAGGCCATGCCGGTCCGCGATGGTCTTCTCGCTGTCGTGGCGCTGCGCGGCGACGTGCCCCCGATAGCCGGGTCCTGTTCCGGCGCTGCTGAAGCCGTCTTGCTCTGGGCCGGGGTGGCCGGTGCCGTCGAGCCGGCCTCCGCTCCGGGTTCGGGCGCGCGCGTGGGCAGCCGGGCCGCGACCCGGAAACCGCCGCTGGGGCGCGGACCCGCGGTGAGGGCGCCGCCGAGGGCGTGGGTGCGCTCGCGCATGCCGATGATGCCGTTGCCGCCGCCGGTGCCGGAACGCGAAGGGGCACCGGTGGGGCGGGTGTTGTCGACGGTGATGTCGACCGAGTCCGGGGCGTAGCGCACGGTCACCGTGGCGTCGGCACCGGGTGCGTGCCGCAGCACGTTGGTCAGTGACTCCTGGATGATCCGCACCGCCGCCAGGTCGATGACGCTGGGCAGCTGCTGCGGGGTGCCGAGCACCCGTGTGCCGACCGTGAGGCCGGTGGTGCGCGGACGCAGCAGCAGATCGTCCAAGTCGCTGATGCTCGGCGCGGGGGTACGCGGAGCGGGAGGCGGCTCGACCTCTGCCGCCGAATCCTGTTCGAGGTCGTCGTCGCGACGCGAAGCCTGCTCGGCCACAGCCGAATTCCGGTCTTTGCGCGCGGTGCGGCGGGCACGGCGGCGACCGGACTCCTCCGTGTTCGCGTCGGCCGTGGCCGGTTGGTCGTCGGGCGTCGCGGTGCCGGAGCGGATCGTGTGCAGGAGCGCGTGTACTTCGGCGAGTGCGTCGCGACTGGCGTTCTTGATCGTCGTGAGCGCCGTCTCCGCCTGCTCCGGGCGTTTGTCGAGCAGTTCCAGCGCCACCGAGGATTGCACATTGATCATCGACAGACTGTGCGCCAGCACGTCGTGCAGCTCACGCGCGATGGCGAGGCGCTCCTCGCTGGCGCGCCGCTCGCGCTGCGCCTCCTCGTCCCGGCGCGCCGACTCGGCGCGCTGCCTGCGGGCGACGAGCACGGCCTTGCGCTGCCGGATTCCTTCGGCCACCAGCAGCAGTACGGTCAGCCACGCCATCAGCGCGAAAACCTGCCACACGTTGGCGGGGTGGCCCAGCTGCGCGGGCAGCGGCCAGACCAGCGCCAGATACCCGAGCGGGACGAGTGGATAAGTCCACCATCGTGATCCGCTGCTCGCGGCGGTCAAGAAGGCGATGACCAGCGAGACGAAGATCGGGCCGTACCCGTAGCCCCGCAGAAAATAGGCGAGACACACGGCGAGAACGACGATCAGCACGGGCAGCGGCTGCGCGCGTCGCCGGATCAGCGCCACGGGCCCGGCCAGCAGCAGCAGGTAGCCGAGCACGTCGAGAGAGTGCACCCCGGTCTGCCGCATATTCGCGAAGGTGCCTCCGACAACCTGAACCGCGGCCACGACGAGCGCGACTCCCCAGTCCAAGCCGACCGAGCTCCGATCCGTAATCCCTGCCACCCGCACCCACGTAGCCTATGCGGCTCGGTCGAGATTCGACGTCCGCCTGGCAACGTATTTCGCGAGAATTGCACCGATTCGGCTTTTCGTGGGGAGTGCGGTCCGAGAGGAAAGCCCGCCGCGCCCACCGCCTGCGCTGATCTGGCACCTGATCCGATACGGCTGTATTGCGTGAGCCGTGGGCGATGAGCCCTGAGCCGTGAGCCGTGAGCCGTGAGCCGTGAGCCGTGAGCCGTGAGCCGTGAGCCGTGAGCCGTGAGCCGTGAGCGGTGAGCCGGGGGCTGGGGACGGTGGGCTCTGAGCGGTGGGCCGTGGGCGATGACCCATCGTCCTGATTACGTATGCCGAACATCGCCCGGCGACGGATGCCCGCACCAGGGGCGGCGGCGGATTCTCGGTGCATGACAGATTCGATCGTGGTCACCCGAGGGTTGACCAAACGCTACGGGGAGCACATCGCTGTCGACGATGTGAGCATGAGCGTCGCGTCCGGCGAGATCTACGGCTTCCTCGGCCCGAACGGCGCGGGCAAGACCACCACACTGCGCATGCTGGCCGGTCTGATCCGTCCCAGCGAGGGCACGGCGACGGTCGCGGGGCATCGTCCCGGCGATCCCGCGGTGGTCCGGCGGATCGGCGTGCTCATCGAGGGCCCGGGCTTCTACCCCTACCTCTCCGGCCGGGACAACCTGCGGGTGCTCGCCGCGTATCGCCGACTCGGCCTGCCGGAGGTCGAGGACGCACTCGAACGAGTCGGGCTGGCGGGCCGCGCCGAGGACAAGTACCGCACCTACTCGCTGGGCATGAAACAGCGCCTCGGTGTGGGCGCCGCATTGCTCGGCAGTCCCGACCTACTTGTTCTGGACGAGCCGACCAATGGTCTCGACCCCGCCGGGATGGCCGAAATACGGGAGCTGATCACCGCTTTGGCCGCCGAGGGGCACACGGTGCTGCTGTCGAGCCACATGCTGAGCGAAGTCCAGGCGATTTGCGACCGGGTCGGCGTGATCTCGCAGGGCAGGCTGCTCGCCGAAGCGACGGTCGCGCAGTTGCGCGGCGGTTCGTCGCTGGTGGTGCGGGCCGACCCGGTGGAGGTGGCCCTGTCCGCGGTGCGACGGCTGGTGGGCGAACGTTCGGCGCTGCTGACCGCGAGCGGTATCCGAGTCGAGCCGGACACCGTCACCGCGCCCGCCGTGGCGCGCGCGGTAGTGGCATCGGGCGCGGACCTGCTCGAGCTGCGGGTGGAGGAGAAGTCGCTGGAGGAAGTGTTCTTCGAGATGACGCGATGGGAGGCCGCGCGATGAACGGCATGGCAATCCGCGACCTGGTCGCGAGCACGAAGGCGGAAATGCTGCGGCTGCGGAAGTGGCCGGCGTTCTGGATCGTGCTCGGCACGTGGCTTCTGCTGAATCTGACGTTCGCCTACCTGTTCAACTATCTGGCCTACACCTCCGGGGAATCGAGCCGGATGTCCAACGGATTGCCGCGCGAGGTGTTGCTACAACAGATGCTGCCCGCCGCGGTGCCCGAAGTGTTCACCCAAGGCATGGCGATGTTCGGCGGCGCGCTGATGCTCATCCTGGGCGCCGTGGCCGTCGGCAGCGGATACGGCTGGGGGATCTGGAAGACCGTATTCACTCAGGGGCCTTCGCGTGTGCAGGCGGTCGCCGCGGTGGTGGTGAGTCTCGCGGTTGTGGTGGTGGCGCTGGTGTGCACGGCGTTCGTGGTCGACCTCTCCGTCGCCGCGCTGATCGCGGCTTCCCGCTCGCAGGCCCTCACGCCACCGGATCTGAGCCGGTCGCTGCTCGGAATCCTCACCGGCGTGGTAATTCTCGGCATGTGGACGCTGGCGGGTGCGCTGATCGGCGCGATCGCCCGTGGGCCCGCGCTCGCTGTGGGGCTCGGCCTGGTCTGGGTGCTGGTGGTGGAGAACCTGTTGCGCGGCGTCGCCGGCATCTTCGCGCCGATCGAGGTGATCACCGATCATCTGCCCGGCACCGCGGCCGGATCGCTGGCGGGGGCGATGCGCACCGTCGACGGGCCCGCGACGCCCGGTGTGCTGCACGTGCTGTCGCGCAGCGAGTCATCGGTCGCGCTGGTGGCTTACGCGCTGCTGTTCGCAGGCGGCACGATCTGGCTGATGCGCAGACGCGATCTGGTGTGACACGTTGGGGCGAAACCGCCGGTGGAGCGCTGTCCACCAGCGGTTTTCACGGACTCGATCGGCCTGCTCACCCGCGCCCGAGAACGGTTTCGGCGATCATTCGGAGCGCGTCGGTGATCTGGCCGGAAGTCAGGCCGCGCTCGCGTTGCTGCCGATAGACCTCGGCGGCCAAGGGTGCGAGGAGCGGGTCGACGAGCGCGTCCGGCTCGTGAATACCCGCTGCCAGCAACAGGGCTCGCACGTGTGCGTACCAGAATTCGTAAGCGCCGGTGGCGAAGCGGGCTCCGCCGATTTCGGCGCCGAGCACCAGATGCGCGTGCGCGTCCAGCAATTCGACCATCGCGGCGTAGAACGCGGCCAGCCTTTGCGCCGCGGGAGCGCCGGGACCGAGCGGGGGCGGGCCGGAAAGCAGTTTAGCTTGCAGCGCTCGCTCGTGTTCGTCCAGTAAGGCCACCGCGACCGAGTTGATGTCCGGATAACGCCGATACAGGGTGCCGCGGCCGACACCGGCGGCCTTCGCGATGTCGTCCATCGTCACCGTGCGGGGGTCGCGGGTGGCGAACAACTCCGCGGCGGCGGAGAGCACTTTGGCTCGGTTGCGGGCCGCGTCCGCTCGTTCCGGCGACGCTACCGACCGGCCCGGCGTCGTGCCGGAGAGCAGGTCGATTCGGGGTTCCATGCCGCGACTGTAGCCGATTTCCGGATAACTGGACAATCTGTCCGAATCGGCCGTATGGTGAACTTCGATGAAATCGGACAATGTGTCCACTTAGTTCGGAGGTCAGATCATGAGGACGCTGTTGCACCTCGACGCCAGCGCGCGGCCGCAGTCGATCAGTCGGGAACTGAGCGCTGCTTTCGCCGACGCCTGGCGCGCACGTCATCCGGATGGCGGCTATCACTACCGCGACCTGGCGGCCGAGCCGGTGCCGTTCATCGGGGCGGCGTGGACCGAGCTGTGCGACGCCGTGCTGGCGCTGCCGAGCACAGACCCGGAACGGCTCGGTGATTTGGTTCAGACCCCAGAGCAGGCCGCCGCGTGGACTATCATCGAGCCGCTGCTGGCCGAGTTGCTCGCGGCGGACGTGATCCTGATCGGCACGCCGATGTACAACTACTCGATCCCGGCCTCCCTCAAAGCATGGCTGGACCAGGTGACCTTTCCGCGATTGTCGCTGGGGCACCGGAGGTTCGTCGTGACGAGCGCGCGCGGCGGCGCCTACTCGCCCGGCGCCCCGAAAGCGGCCTACGACTATCAAGAGCGATTCCTGCGGGACTTCTTCGCGGGCCATTTCGCCGTGTCCGACACCGTTTTCGTGCATGCGGAACTAGCCAATTCCCGCCAGGACCCCGCACTGGCGCACCTGCGCGCCGAGCACGACGCGTCCTACGCCCGCGCTTCGACCGCCGCGCGCGCTCTGGCCGGGGAGTACTGAGGTGAACTGGGTAGTTCTTTCCGTCGCCGGACTGGTGGAGATCGCCTGGTCGCAGAGCATCAAACCGACCGAGAATTTCACCAGACTCGTTCCGACCCTGGCCTGCGTCGTTCTCGGCGTCACGGCCGTATACCTGCTGTCGCGCGCGATGCAGACGTTGCCGGTCGGCACCGCCTACGCGGTCTTCACCGGCATCGGCGCGCTCGGCGCGATCTCCCTCGGCATCGTCGTTCACAAGGACCCGCTCAGCGCGGGCCGACTCCTGGCGCTCGGCTTGATCCTCGGCGGCATCGTGCTGGCAAGGATCACGAATCCGGAATGACGGTGCGGAATCGCCTGCGGGTCGGTGGTTTCCGCCCAGACGCCCGGCGGGTGCCAGCGGTGCGACGCGATCGGCGAACCGGTGGGCCGGGACGTGACGGCCGGGGTAGGTTTCCTGCTGAATCGTCAAACGATCATCGGCGAAAGGACCGTGATGCCCACACGTACCGCGCGTACCGCTTGGACCGGCACCCTCCAGGAGGGTTCGGGACAGGTCGAACTGGCCAGTTCGGGGGTCGGTAAGTACGACGTGTCGTTCCCCAAGCGTTCCGCCGAGGACGCCGACGGCACCACCAGCCCGGAAGAATTGATCGCGGCCGCGCACTCCTCCTGCTACGCGATGGCACTGTCGGCGCAGATCGGCAACGCGGGTGGCACCCCGGAGAACCTGGACGTCACCGCCGACGTGACCCTCGGCCCCGACCCGGCGGGCGGCTTCCGGATCACCGGGATCAAGTTGACCGTTCGCGGTCGCGTCTCGGGCATCGACGCCGACGCCTTCCATGCCGCCGCCGAGGCCGCCAAGGCGGGCTGCCCCGTCAGCAAAGCCCTCGCCGGCGTCGACCACATCACGCTGGACGCGGCTCTCGCTTGATGCTCCGCACCGCTTCGTGCCCCGCAGCATCGACACAGGCGGGGCGCGAAGCGAGTGCCTGTCAGCGCTTGCGAAAGTAGCGCCGGGCGGGACGGGTATAGAGCGCCGGGACGGCGACCAGCACGGCTGAGACATGGACGGTGCGCAGAGCGGCCAGTAGCAGGGATGCGGGTCCGGCATCTCGGAAGAGGTCGCGCAGTTCGTTCGCGGACATGGCCGCGGCGAGCGGCTCGATGACCAGCGACAACAGGCCGAATCCGCCGATGCCGACGGTGATCAGGAGGCGGGCCCAGCGGTCGCCGTGGAGCATGCGCACCGCGACGGCCAGCACCACGAGGTAGATCGCCGTGCGCACACCCAATCCGGTGGCCGAACTCGCCGCGTCGGTTTCGGGGAAAGCCCGGGCGGCCCGGACGATCCCCTCGGCGGCTCCCGCGAGCACAGCGGCCACCAGAGCGACGAACGCGACGCGGACGGCGCGCGGCGGTCCAGCGGGGTGGACATGCGGCGATGCGGGCCAGACGGAAAAGGCAGTGCCGATCATGGGACCGACACTGCCTCAGTACTTACGGACGCGAATCACCCCGCGGTAGCGGCGGCCACCGGTACCGGAGTATCGGTGCGCGTCGCGAACTCCGTGAGCGCCGCGAAGCCGAGACCCAGGCAGGCCCACAGGGTCGCGGTCTCCGCCAGCGACGCCACCCGGAACTGCCAGAGCAGGGTGGCCGGGAAGGTCGCGCTCACCTCGTCCACGCCGGGCAGCAGGATGTAGCCGAGCGCCGTCACCAGTACGAACGCCGCGATGCCGCCGATCAGCCGGAATGTGGGAAGTTGGGCGCGCAGCGCCGTGAACACCGCTACCGCCGCGCCGACGGCCACGAGACCCAGCACGACAGCTGCCAGCCACAGCAGGGTTCGCTCGTTGATGGTGTCCGGATCACCCACCGCCGGAGGGTTCGCGGGGTACTTGAAGAACGGCACCGCGACGATCGCTGCCCAGCCCGCGATGCCGAGCGCGAGTGCGAGCCGTGGTCCGGACAGTGCGGTGTAGCGCCGCGCGAAATGCGCGACCGAGGCGTAGATGGCGCCGAGCGCGAGCCCGGCCAGCCCGAGCGCGAGGAACTGCCCGAATTTCTGGCCGCCGCGGCTCACCAGCGGTTCTTCCTCGTCACCGTGGGAATGCCCGGCTGGTGATTCCGCGTGCTCACCATGGGTGTGCTCGGCGGTGGACCCCGCTTCCTCGATCGCGATGGCGGCGTCCACCTTCGATTCGCCGACGAAGTAACCGACTGTCGCGGCCAGCAGCCCGGCGATCAAGCCGGCCAGCAGGCCGCGGAGCAGCAGTGTTCGGAGCGAACCGATCAGTGGCACGGGAGCCCCAGCAGGTGGCGTCCATCGTGCATCAACTCATGCAGATACATCCCGCCGCGCGAGATGACACCCTGGTCGAAGCCGACCAGGTAGAGCGTGAGCAGTGCGAGAAGAACGACACCGACCGTGACGAGCACGGTGGCCAGGGAATCGGTTGCCCGGCTGGGTGAATGCGCGATGGCCATTCGAGTCCTCCTTGGGATACGCGTCCCGGCGGGTGGTGGCGCGACGGTGCCGGTGTCTGGCTTTCCGGCACCGGACTCGGTGCGTGGAACACAGTGGCGCGACCGCTCCGGAATCTCACCGGCATTACCGCGTCACCCTCGCGTTTGTCCTTCGAACTGTGACACCCGCGCACCCCCCGCGTCAACCGGGTCCGGCACGGGCGTACCACGGCGTCGGGCGAGTCGCCGGGCAGGCGGACCCGCCCGGCGGTAGGCGCCCGGCTCAGTTCGCCGGCTTGGCCTCGACGTCGAGCACGACCTCGAACTCGAGCAGGGACGCACCCGTCGAGACCGGCTTCCGATGCTCGCCCGCGTGCGCCTCACGCGCGGGGCCGTCCCGCCAGGCCGCGAAGGACTCTTCCGAATCCCACTGGGTGACAACGAAATACCGCTTCTCACCGGCAACCGGGCGGAGCAGCTGGAAGCCGAGGAAGCCGGGGGAGCCCTCGACCGCGTGCGCACGGTGGGCGAACCGCTTCTCCAATTCGGGGCCCGCGCCCTCGGGAACCTCGATCGCGTTGATCTTCACAACAGCCATGCGTCCAAGCTAGCGGCTGCGGCCGAGCAGACGCTCGGTACCTCGTATTGTCGAGTCGATGTTGCACGACGAAGGCGGAGCGGGCGCGCCGATCCTGCTGCTGCACGGACTGATGGGCAGCGCGCGCACTTGGCGCGATCAGCTGGGCTGGCTGCGCGGATACGGCCATGTCTACACCTTCGACGCCGCGGGTCACGGCAGGCCCGCGCCCGAGGAGCTGACCACCGAGGCCTTCGTCGCGGACCTGGCCGCGGGCACCGCCGCGATCGGCGAGCCGATGGTGGTGATCGGCCATTCGATGGGTGCGCTGCACGGCTGGGTGTTCGCCGCGACCCACCCCGATCGGGTCAAGGCGCTGGTGATCGAAGACATCGCGCCGGACTTCACCGGCCGCACCGCCGCGCACTGGGCGGCGATGATCGAGGCGTGGCCGCAGCCGTTTCCCGACGACGAGGCCGTGCTGTCGTTCTTCGGGCCCGTCGCGGGCCGGTACTTCCTGAACTCCTTCGAGCGCGGGCCGGAGGGATACCGGCTGCACGGATCGGTCACCACCTTCCGCGATATCTCCGAGGAGTGGGGAACGCGCGACTTCTGGCGGCATTGGCATGCGGTGCGGGTGCCCGCCCTGCTGCTGGAGGGCGAGCACAGCATCACGCCGTCGGGGCAGATGCGGCGGATGGCCGCCGCCCATCCGGGCGCCGACTATGCCTTGGTCCCCGGCACGGGCCACCTCGTGCACGACGATCAACCGCAGCGCTACCGAGTGGAGGTCGAGCGCTTCCTGCGGCGGGTGCTGGGAAGCTGAGGATTGCGGCGGGACGGTACCGGGTCAGCCGGGGTGCCCGCCCTCGCCCGCCAAGGCGAACAAGCCCTCGGGTGTCTGTTCGATCAGGCCGTCCACCAGCAGTGAGTCCAGGGCTCGGTCGCGCTGGCCAGGGTCGCGGGTCCAGGCGAGATCCAGGCGTATCCGTTCCACCGGCCCGCTGGCATGCCGCAGGACGTCCAGCAGGCGACCGCGCGCCTGGCGGTCGGTGCCCTCGTACTTCTGGGTGCGGCGGACCACGTCGCTCACCGGCCTGCCCGCGGCGACCCACGCGCAACTCGGCAGAGGGCACCGCGTGCAATCGGGGGTGCGGGCGGTGCACACGGTCGCACCGAGTTCCATCAAGGCGGCGGAGAACACCGCGGCGCGGTCGACCTGGAGCGGCAGCAGCGCCTCGGTGTCGGGGAGATCCCGCGACGAAGGGTTGCCCGCTTCCGCGCGTCCGTGCACCGCCCTGGCGACCACCCGGCGGACATTGGTGTCCACCACCGGAACTCGTTGACCGTAGGCGAAACAGGCGACGGCGCGCGCGGTGTAGGCCCCGATGCCGGGCAGCCCGAGCAGCACCTCCACCTCGGTGGGCACCTCGTCACCGTGCTCGGCAGCCAGCACCCTGGCGCACTCGTGCAGCCGCAGCGCGCGGCGCGGATAGCCGAGCTTTCCCCAGGCGCGCAGGACTTCGGCCTGCGAGGAGGCGGCCATCGCCGAGGGCACCGGCCAGCGCGCCACCCACTCCCGCCAGATCGGTTCGACGCGCACGACCGGGGTTTGCTGCAACATGATCTCGCTCATCAGAATCTGCCACGCCGTGACGCCCGGCCTGCGCCACGGCAGATCGCGCGCCGTCTCCCCGTACCAATCCAGCAACGTGTCCGCGTCGATGCTCTTCGGTGCGCCGTTCCGCACTGCCCTCACTATCCCCGTCCTACTGCTGCCAGGCGGTATTTGCCCACCTGTAACCGGTCGAACTCGCTGGTAACCGCAACCGTCCTGCACAATGGTCGGTATGCCGGATTCCAACCCGATCAGTGCCTGGAAGTCCCTGCGCGAAGGCAACGAGCGCTTCGTCAGTGGTGAACTGCTGCATCCTAGCCAGGGCGCCGCGGACCGGGCCAAGCTCGTCAGCGGCCAGCACCCGCACGCGATCTTGTTCGGTTGCGGCGACTCCAGGGTCGCCGCCGAACTCATCTTCGACCAGGGCCTCGGCGACATGTTCGTGGTGCGCACCGCGGGTCATGTGGTCGACAGCTCGGTGCTCGGCTCGATCGAGTACGGGGTACAGGTGCTCAACGTCCCGCTCATCGTAGTGCTCGGGCATGACAGCTGCGGCGCCGTGAAGGCCACCATCGACGCGCTGGACGGCGGCGAGGTCCCGGGCGGGTTCATCCGCAGCGTGGTCGAGCGGGTCACGCCGTCCATTCTGGTCGGGCGGCGCGAAGGCCTGTCCACCGTCGACGAGATGGAGGCCAGGCACGTGGTGGAGACCAGTCGCCTGCTCATGCAGCGGTCGATGATCATCTCGCAGCGGGTGGCGACCGGTGAGCTCGCCATCGCCTGCGTGACCTACAAGCTGGCCGAGGGCAAAGTGCAGCTGCACCGGGTCGTCGGCAACATCGGCGAGGTGGCCTGACACCACGACACGCCCGCCATCGGCCCAGCGTGCCGGCGGAATGTACTCGCCGCCGACAGGTGCGCACGGCCGACACGCCGTGCCCCTGAGACGGTGCGCCCGATGGTGCCCTTACCGTTGAGACGTGCTGGAACCGAATGGACCGCTGCCACCGGAGATCTACTGGCGTCGACGCGTGTTCGCCATCGGAATCCTGGTGGTCGCCCTGGCGCTGGTGATCTGGGTCGTGCTCGCGGTCGCGCGCGGGGGCGACTCGCCCGGCGGTACCCAGGCCGCCGGGTCCAGCTCGGTCGCGGCAAAGCCCGTGGACGCGGCGGCCAAGCCGTCGGGGGAGTCCGGCGCGCCGAAAACCTCCGCGGCGGCCACCAGCATCGCGGCGGGCCCGTGCCCGGACCAATCGCTAGCCATCAAAGTGACCGTCGAGCAGCCCACGTACAAGACCGGTGAGCAGCCGGTCTTCGGCATCGTCATCACCAACATCTCGGCGATGCCGTGCACCCGCGACATGGGCTCCGGCCTGCAACAAGTTTCGGTGCACACGCTGGACGGTCAGCGGCGCCTGTGGTCGAGCACCGACTGCTATCCGGACGGCCAGCCCGATGTTCGCACGATGAGTCGCGGTGAGCAGGCGGCATTCACGGTGACCTGGTCGGGCACCACGTCCCAGCCCAGCTGCGCGGGCGAGCGGGTTCAAGTTCCACCGGGGGCCTACAGCGTCGTCGCGCAACTCGGCTCGGTGCGCAGCATGGCCGAGCCGTTCAACATCGCTTGAGCTGTGCTGGTTTTTCCAGCGCCTGCGGCGCTGGGTGTTCGCG
>NZ_JBHVDM010000099.1:0-25276 GCF_042802775.1 Nocardia sp. NPDC057455
CCACCACACCACCCGGCACACCCTCACCCGGCACCACCTGACCAGGCACAGACTGACCAGGCACACCCGACGCCTGAGCCGGCACACCCGACGAACCCGCCTGACCCGGACCCGGCTGAGACGAACCCGGAACACCGGGCCCACCGTCACCATTCGGCTGACCGGCCCCCGACTGGCCCGGCCCGGGAGAGCCGGACTGTCCCGGTCCAGGAGGCGGATTGCCAGGCTGACCCGGCACCCCACCCGGCCGCGGCCGCTGTTGATCCGTCCGGTTCGACCACGGCGTCACCGGCCCCGGCGGCGCCTCGGGATCCTCGCCGGTCTCTATCTGAGGCTCTACTTCTGTTGGCGGCATCGCTTACTCATCACATCCCATTGCCGAGCACTCGCTTCACCCGCACGTCGTTCGCGCTCGGGATGGGCAGTTCGACCAATCCACCGGTCGTCGCCCCGGTGGTGACGAGCCTGGTGTCGCTGACCGCGATGCCGACCTGGGTCGGCGCGTTGTTCCGAAAATTCCAGAACACCAGGTCGCCCGCCGAGACCGCGGCGGGATCCACCCGGTGACCACACGCACCTTGTGCGGCGAGGGTGCTCGGCAGCACGACGACCGACGCGTCGCCGAGCTCTCCGCATGCCCGCCGCGCCGAACCGCTCGATTGCCCCGCGCCCTCCGCAGCCGACGGCTGCGCCACCGTGCCCTCGGTGGTCGCGCATCGACCCGTCGTTTGCGCGGCCGAAGCCTGGTAGATCACCGATCTGGTGAAATCCGCGGCGTCTTCGTGGCCACCGGAGCCGTTGCGGGCTCCGCTCCCGGTCAGCCGCGCCAGCGCGAGCAGGCGTGCGCACTCCGCGCCGATGCCCGAATTACCGGTCAGCAAGGGAGGATCTTGACGCGGTGCGAATTTCATCGCTGTGGAGCAGGAACGCAGCCAATCGGAGGCGCTGGTGTCGTCCGGTGCGATGGTCAGTTCCGCGTACGGATTCGTGGTGGGAGCGGTGGTCACCCCGGCCGCGGTCGTCCTCGGTGCGGTCGGCCGTGCCGCCGTCGCGGCACGAGTGGGAGTCACGGTCACAGAGGGGTCGGGCCCTACCGCGCTGTCGCACTGATAGTGCAGGTCGGAGGCGATCGCCGAGGTCGCGCCGCCGATGATCAGCACCACGGCCACCAGCACCACGGACACGACGCCCACGGCTCCGAGCATCAGCCATATCCAGAACGGCAACACCATGAGCGTCCACAGACGTCCGATCATCGAGTACCTTTCTGTGAAGTCCGAACCGTCGCCCGATGCCGGGAACGCCGAGGCCTATCAGCGGCCCCGGACATTTCTGAACTGGTCGAGCAAGTTGGCCGGGATCGGCTGCAGCGGCTGCGCCGGGTTCGGCTGCGGAAGCGAGACCACACCCGTCGTATGCCGTTGCGCCTGCCACTGGTCAGTCTGGGCGGCCTTATCGATTTCCGACCGGAGCACACGAATCCGTTCGAAGTCGGTCGGATCCTCGGACACCCACCTGGTGGCCGCTTGCACCCGAAGCGCGTGCTCGTTCGCGATCCAGCTCCTCAATCGATCCGCGTCCACCTGACTCAAGTCCGCACCGTTCATCCTGAGTCTCGGAGCCGCGGCATCGGTGATCGGGCCGTCCACATGGGCTTGCAATGCTTGGACCCATTGCTTGGTCGGGTTGTCGATGTACTCCTGCCCGAGTGCACGGAGGTCGTCCGAAATCCGGACACCGCCGGGATAGTCGCCTCGGTACCGCGCCACACTGGCCTCCAGTCCGTACAACCGAGGTCTGGCCCATTCCGGATTCAGGTAGTCCCGCTCGAAGTGTTTGTGGGCAGCGAGGACGCGTCCGAGGTGCTTGGAGGCCAACGGCTCGTCGTCGGCGTGCCGGATGATATCCGCTCGCGCGATGGTCGCCTGTTGCCCTCGCATCCAGCCGAAACCTGCCATCCGGAGCGAGGACTGCACACCGCCCATCATGCCTGTCACGTGCGCGACGTTCTCCGCGGCGAAGGCGGCGGCTCGTTCACTACCGCGGCGCGACCGGGACCTGGCTATGCCGGACCGCGCGACATCAGCGGCGGACACGCGGTCGTACAGATTACCGTGCGCGGCCTCTCTCAGGTCCCGCGTCTTCAGGCTTCTCGCCTTGTTCCGCTTATCGATCTGATCCACTCGCGAGAAGGGATTCAACGGGTTGAGGCGCCCGCCCGCGAGCCATGCGGTGACCGGCGAGCTGTTGAGGGTGCTGAGCGCGCCGATCATGGCGAGCGGGGTCATCGAGTTCGCCGCACCCGAGTTGCCCATTCCCAACCCCATACCGAGTGGGCTACCGGCGCCGGCGCCGGCGCCCTGCCCGGCCACACCGGACTGTATCGCCGCACCGATGCGGTTGACCACCCAATCGTTCGCCTCGTCGAAATTCCTGCTGATGCGGCGCAACTGCACGATGGCGATGACTTCCACGCCCGCACCGATGACGAAGACCACCATGACCTGGTCGCCCGCCGATCGGAACAGACTGCCCAAGAACAGCTCGTAGAAGCCGAGGAAGATCACGAAGAATGCCATCTTCCCGGCGGACATGAAGCCGTGCACCACGCAACGGACGGTGAACGTCTGCGTCGGACCATAGATGTATCCACCCGCGGCGAATCCGAAGATCGTCATGAACCCGTAGTAGACGAGATCGAGGACCGCCCACATGATCTTGATGGACAAGTACGCGGCGAAGGCCAGGAGAATTATCGCGCACAGCAGCAACAGCAGACCGGCTCCGATCTGGCCGATGCTCGGATTCTGGGACGCGGCGTACGCGGCGCCGTCGCCGCACGATTTCAACCCGTTCTTCACCCGGTCTTCGTCACCGGCCATCATGCCGGCCGTCCACATCGCCCGGCAGGAGGGGTTCTTGTCCACGACGTGCCCGAAGTTCCACACCTGCAATGGCAGGCGTGCGAAATTGTCCGCCATACTCGTCTGCAGGGTGGGAAGCAACTGATTCGGATTCGGGTTGCTGTTCCCGTTCAACCCCGCGGCGACCGACAGCCCCAGATCTCGTCCCTGTACCAGCAATCCGTGGTCGGACAGGGCTTCGGACAGCGGATCGGCCAGGAATACCGTCCCGCCGATCGCGACGATCACCATCATGATGACTTGCCACGCGGCCTTGGCATGGTAACCGCGCACAATGAAATACCCGACGAAGAACGCGCCGATCGCCACCGCCGTCGCCGCCATCAACGGCGTCGCGATTTGCGCCGTGACGTTCGTCGCCATCCCTCGCAACGGCGCACTGAACAGGTTCATCCAGCGGAAATCCAGCGTCTGATCGGGGAGCCAGAGCCCGGCCGTCACCAAGGTCAGCCACGGCACGAAGACGATGATCAGCAGCCCCCACAGCAACATATTCCCCGGATTGAGCACTCCGCCGCGATCGGTGACGAACGTATAGCTCGAGACATTGACTCCGTGGGAGTCTTTGATATTCATCCAGCTGGTCGCACTGTTGGGTGCGGAGGTCTGCGCCAATGTGCCGTTCTGCGCGATGGATACCGCATGGATGAAGCCCGGGAACACGAACAGCACGAAGAGCGCGATGAGGATCCAGGCGATCCGGCGGCGACGACGAGACGCGGCGACCCAGGTCCGGAACCGTTGGAATGCTACCTGCGGCCGCCAACGTTCTGTATCCCAGAATTGCGGTTCCCAGGGCATCCCGAAGGAAGGCTGATCTTTCCGAATGCCGGAGGCGCGCAAAGATCTCATCAGCGTACCGATCGCTCCGGCAGAACCGAACGCGTGCCGCTGACGCTGGTCGGGGTGCTGGTGATCGCCGCGGCCCGGTCCGAGCGCGCCGGACCAAGGACTTTGCCGCGACCGATGCGGTTCAGCGCGTCACGCATGAACATCTCGCCTCGACGCTCCTCGGGAATCTGGCGGCCGGGTCCGACCGGCGGCGAGGTCTCCTCCCGGAGGATCTGCAACAGGAACGGCGCTTCGTCCAGATCCACGCCCAGCCACTCCAAGCTGTTGCGCGCCAGCGTCTCGTCGCGCTGGCGGAAGACGAACCGGTTCGGGATGAGGTTGTGCGCCGCGCCCTGGAAGTCGGTGGCCGGGTCGTGCGAGGCCAGCCCGATCGCCGCCAGGTGCTTACGGCCGTCGCGGCTGAAATCCGAGGTGACCGCCGAGCCGACCTGCGTCTGCGTGAAGTGGTGCGCCTCGTCGCCGACCAGCAGGCCGAATCTGCCGTTGTCGGAGAGGAATGCCTCCCGCGCCGCGACGCCGACCAGTTCGTACAGCGCGGTGCCGAGCCGTTTGGTCAGCGGCAACCGGTTGTACAGGTGCGGGGTGGTGAGTTCCTCGGCGGTGGGCAGTTGCAGGTGGTGGCTGCGCACGACGGTCGCGGCGGCATCGAGGCGCAGCGGTCGCAGCTCGGGATCGAACAGCACCGGAACCCGTTCTACCACGGTCCCGAGCCGCGCTGCGAGATCGGCGTACTCCTCCCCGCGCTCGGGGTGCTCTCGTAACCGGCGCACGACATGGAACAGATCGAGCAGGCTTTTGATCTTGTGCTCGGCCATGCCTCTCGGGGAGAGCAGGTTGCTCGCCGCGGCGCCGGCGCCTGAGGTCGGTGACAGATCCAGCAGCGGAAGAATCGAGTCCAGTGCACGTTCGCCCGCGATCCGGGGGCTGAACAACCGCAGTGGATCGAGCGACACTGTGGGATTGGCCAGGTCGATGATGACCGCGTCGTCGATCGACTGGGCGAAATGCTCCCATTCGCCGACCTGACTGCGGTCGATGGCGAGGAACTGGCCGCCCATGTCGTGTACGAGCACCGCCATCAGCTTGAGGAAATACGACTTGCCCGAACCGAGTTCGCCGGTCACCGCGAACGAGGCGGACAGGTCGTGCAGCGCGGCCTCCATGATGCCGAAGTGGATCGGCTCGAAATGGCCGGACAGCAGGTTGACCCCGATCACCGGCCCGCTGTCGTCACCGATCTGACTGGTGGTGAACGGTACGAAGCCGGCCCACATGTCCGAGGGGACGATATGTGCGAAGTCATCGAAAGCCCGGCGCGGCGGGCTACCGGGGATCAGCATCGACCACAGGTCGACTTGCGCGCCGACCGGAGCGGTCATGTCGACCTGGAACCGCTTGTAGCGACGCTTGAGTGTGTTGACCGCGTCCATCGTGGCGTCGCGCGAGGGTCCGCCGATGGCGATCACAGTGGTGAACGAGACCTCCGATTCACCGCCGTTGACTTCGAAATGATGGTTGTATTCCCCGAGCATCTGCGCTTTCGAAGCGAGCGTGTTCTGCGCGAACGAGACCTCCTGGTCGCGCTGATCCATCTGCTCGCCCAGCCTGCGCAAGCTGAGTTCGTTGTTCTTGAGCACCAATTCGGCGGGTTTGGTCGAGATCCGCATGCCCCAGTCCACGGTGACGTCACCGAGGCCCTCCAGCACGTTGAGGAACTCACTGCCGCCGGGAAACGTCATGCCCGCGTAGGGGAACGAGTGGGGCGTCAGCATTGCCTGATACGACGGGCGGTACTCGAAATCTGGTTGCACCACCTTGATCACGGGGACGAACGACGGCCGGATACGCCGGTTGCTGTCGGCCTGGGCTCCCTCGTCGAGCGCGGCGGAGCGGAACACCGCTGCTGTCGCGTCGTCGAGCGCGCCCGCTCGGGTGGGCGCCACCGGGTCCCCGGCCGCGCCGCGCGAGAGGTAGTGCTCCCAGAGCCATTGGAACAAGGCCGCGGGCACCGGCACCGGGTCGAAGTCACCGCCGATCCTGGACAGGATCTCGTTGGCCTTGTCGTCGTACTCGTCCAGGTCGGCACGGGAGATCGCCGTCGCATCGACGGTGGTGGTGCTGCCGCGCCACAGGCGCGACAAGGCCGACATGCTGGAGTTGCTGGCTCCCACCGGAATGGACAGCAGGAAGATGCGGGTCTGCGGCATGATCGCGTGCACGCGCTCGTAGGAGGCGACCACCTCGTCGGCGTAGTCCTCGCACTCGTCCAGGTCGACGCCCTCCACCATCTTGGTGAGCACGTCGATCGTGTTGAGCCGCGCCTGGATGCCCAGCAGCAGCGAGCCGCTCGGCAAGCTGGTGACCAGCGCGTGGTGCGCCATCTTCACGTCGTACTTGTCGCTCGCCTTGCGCAGTCCATAGCCGAGCGGATTGATGAAGTAGGTGGCGGTGACCAAGCCGGAATGGGTGAACTGGAGATTGCCGCGAATCGCCGCGGTGGGCTGGAGATCTCGTCCTAGTGCCATCAGGGGCGTCCTCCGAGATCCGGGCCGTCGCTGTCGCCGTTGCCGTTACCGTTCAGCCGCCGCCACAGGTCGGTCGCCTTGCCGCCCCCGCTCATCACCTCGAGCAGCCGGACACCGGACTTCGGCTCGGCGGCCACCGCCGCGTCTCGGCGGTCGGGCAGCAGGAGGACCACCGTTTCCTCGATGAACATGGTGTGGCGCACCGAGTCACCGGTGATCGGCATGCCGGAGGCGGACACCGGCTTGCGGTAGACGACGAGCCTGCCCAGCCACCAGGCGCGAGAGGTCATCCGGACCCCGGTGTAGGGCACGAGTCCGAGTACGAAGACCGCGAGGATGGTCATCGCCAGACCCGCGATGAAGGTGACGGCCGGATTGACCGGGAAGGCCATCGCGCACACCGATGTCACCGACATCATCACCACGGCGGCGGCGACTTGGGGCAGGGTGTAGGGGCCGAACGGAAGTTTCTGCCCGTTCTGCGCCTTGCCGATCATCGTGGGCACACGTTTGATCGGCGTGAACACCTTGATCACTTGGGTCATCGATACCCACCGATAGGGTGATCGGGGACGATGAGGTTGGCGTCCGTTCGCGCGTAATTGATGGTCGTAGGCAGAATCCAGATCACCACCCCAGCCATCAACCCCGACCCGAAGACGACGATGATCCTCGCGGGCGAAAGCCTGGATTTCGCCGCCTCGGAAATCACCACGCCGATCGTGACGATGGCGATGATGATCATCCCGCCCCACCGGACAAAGATCAGGATGCCATAGAGGATGTTGCTCAGATTACCCATCGGGCTGCCTCTCGGATCAGTTCTGCGTCGCCGGCGGAATCGTCACCGACGGCGAGGAAGACGAGGTCGAAGTGGGCGGCGCTCCGCCGCGCGAATCTTGACCGACGACCACCGCCAGCGGGCTCGACAAGGCGGGAATCGGATCTATGGACACCACCTGCCACTGGCCCGCGTTGCGGATCATGGTGAGCGGGTAGGCCAGTGTCGCGGCGGCGCCGGTGTCGGCTTTGGGGTTGACGGTGGCCAGCACTTGAGCTTTCGCACCGCCGGAACCGCAGCTCGAATCGTCCGTGGTGAGCGAGGTCAGCTCGACCGAGGTGAAGGGAGGCGGCTTCAATGCGGCCAGCCCGGCATCCGGAGTGGTGTAGCGGGCCACGTCGCCGTTTCCGGCCAGCATGGCGCTCAAGAAACCCGCGGCGACCTGGCCGAGCGGAGTGTCCGGTGCGCAGGGCGCGCCGTAGGCCAGCTTGAGATCGACGCCCTTCGCCGGAGGCTGGACCACCGCCGGCGTCGACAACGCACGCAGCCGTCCATCCGACACCGACACCGCGACGCGGTAGAACTGCCGATGATCCGGTGCGGCGGCGGCGCCGGCTTTGCCGACTCGCACCGACACCGTCACCGACCAGACATCGACCGCACCCGTCGAGACCACACGCGACACATAGGCGACCGACGGGTCGGACACCTGACGCGCGGACGAAGGCAAGGTGATCTGCTGATTGGAGCCGACGAATTCGCCGATCCGATCCTGTTGTCCCGCAACGGCAGTCAGATATGTGACGACGAACTGCTCGGCGAAAGAGCCGGCCAATTGCGCGCGCCCGACAATTGCCGTCGTCGAAGCGTCGGACGGCGGAGGCGGAGGCGAGTCGAAGACACTGAGAATCGCGTGGCCGCCGCCGAGTACGGCGAGTACCGCCAGTACGGCGACCACAATGTTGTCGCGACGGCGGCGGGCGGCCATCCGGCGAAGCAGTGCCTCACCCGAATCTGCCGGTCCACGAACCACTGTCCTCACTCTCGAAATGGTAGAGAGCACAGACGTTGTTAACCGGCCGGTAGTTCCCAGTCGTGGGAATCAATCGTCAGCAGGCCGGGCTGCTTTTCATCCTGCCCGCCAGCCAATGCCGCAATTGTTCGTCATAGCCGATCGGCGCGCTGCGCTGTCGCGGCTCGAGCACCTGGCGATGGGTTTCCAGCAACGGAACGTCGTCGGCGACCCGGACCAACTGGGCGATCGCCAGTTGTCTGCTGGAGTACCCGGGATAGGGGTACAGGAGCAGTGAGGTGGGCGTGTAACCGCCGCCGTAGTTGAGTACCCGCAACGTCACGCCGCAGCTGTCGCCCGACCGCAGCCGGTCGGCGAGTTCCGCCAATCGGACCCGGTCCTCGGGATGGAACACGTCGACGGGCCGGAAGAGATAGTCCCACCGAACCCACGGCGCGGGATCGGTGAGCCAGTGCGAAATGCTGGTGTGCTCGAGCTGCACCACGGCCAGATGCGTACCCGCTCGGCGGTGCGCCTCGCGCAACCCGATGCGCTCCAGGGTCGGCCACGCCGACGGCGCGTTCTCCGACGTCACGTCCTCGATCAACCACCAGGCGCCGCGCGTGCGCTCGTCGTCGCGGGCGCGAATGGTGATCCGCCACTGAGCCGGGCGGCCGAATCCGTGCATCACCGTGGTGTCGAATTGCATCCGCTCACCGGGCTTGGGGTCGTAGAGCAGATCGAGCATCTCCGCGTGCCGGTCGAAGCTCGACACCCGATGGAACAGTTCGGCGATCGACATCCTCGGGACGTATTGCTCCGCGGTACTGCCGGACAGCCGTGTGATGCCGCTCGGCTGCTGGATGGTCTGACTGCTCAGGTCCCAGATGGCGCCCACCGCCGGGCGCGACGCGGGCACCCGCTCGGACGCGGGGCCGAGCCACAGCCGTACCGCGTGCACGTCACCCGCCGGGCCGAAGATGGGGCGGATGAGCAGTTGATGCCTTCCCGCGCGCGTCTGAACGGCCAGATCCACGTCCTGCGCTTGGTCGTGCGCGGTATGGATGGCCTCGGTCAGCGCCGCGGTCGTGAGCTTGTCGTACAGTGCGGGCATCTTGGACAGCGTTCGCTGCAAAACCCGCTGCCAGCTCGCGAACTCACGCGGTGCATCCCCCACCGACGCCACGGACATGCCGTCCGGCGCCAACGTCTCGATAGTCACCCATGGAATCACTGCGCCACTTCGCTTCGCACTTGCCCGACCAGCCGTTCCTCCGGGTCCGCCTCAACCCGGATGAGACATCTTGTGACTCAGGCAATGTACCGTTATTTAGCGGCTCAATCAACCTGCGACATCGCCGCCCGTTCCCACGAAGTCTGCAACACGTTCACGAGACACGCGTAGGCGTGTTCATTTTGTTCAAGTTAAGTTCGGGAGAAGTCCTCCTCGACCGGCGCGCAGCGCAACGGCACATCGAGCGCAAACCGGCGTACAAGATCAGCGAGTGCCGCAGGACAAGGCCTACGGCATCCATCTGGCTAATGCAACGCGCGACCCGATCTCGTTCATAATCAGCGCATTACGCCACTGCGTGATTGATCAGGCAGTCATCCCGGACAAAGCGAGCACACCCGCGCCCATAATCGTCGCGACATCGCCGAGCTGCGAAGGAACGACCCGCAATCCGGGCAGGAAGCTCAGCCTGGCGTGGGTGGCCACCGCCTCGCCGAGCGGTTTCCACAGTGCCGGCCCCGCTTCGGCGAGCGAGCCCCCGAGCACGACGAGGTCGAGGTCGAGCAGCGCCGCCACCGAGGCGATCGCCCGGCCGAGCGCCGTGCCGGCCCGGCCGAGCGCCGCGGCGGGAATGTCCTCGCCCACGCGGGCAGCATCCAGCAATTCCGGCACCGTAGCACCCGCCCAGCCCTGCTCCCGAGCCCAGCGCACCATGGCCAGGCCACCGGCGACCGCCTCCAAGCACCCGCGTCCGCCGCAGTCGCACCTTTCGTCGAAGCCGGGAACCAGGACATGACCTACGTGCCCGGCGTTCCCGGTCCGCCCCACCACGACGAAGCCGCCGACGGCGACCCCGCCGGTGATGCGTTCGGAGACGCCGAGCACCAGGCTGTCCATCACTCCGCCGGTCGAGCCGAAATTTCGCTCCGCCAGCGCGAGACAGACGCCATCGAGCGCAAGGGGAACCCGCGCTTTCGGAAACAGCTTGCGCGCGGCTTCCACGATGCCGAAACCGGTCCGCCACTCCGGAACATCGGAGGGGGCGATCACCCCGGCCGCCATATCGATCGGCCCGGCCGAAGCGATGCCGAGATCGGTGACCTCGGCCCCGCCCGCGACCTCGAGCAGCAGTTCCTGGCATTTGGCCCAGGCGCCCGCCGCCGGAATCGGAATCCTCCGGATGTCGTCGGTGTCGACATCGTCTGCGATCCGGCTCGCGGCGAACCCCGACGCCCCGATCTCCAATGCCAGCACTGTCATGAGTTACGCACCACCGAAGGACTCGACTCGGAAAACTGCACGCAGCATAGTCACAGACCGTCGGTGCCGGTCGGCTTGAGGGGCTGCCCGAGCACGATGTGCCGTCGGGGCGCGGGAAGAGTGGATACGGTGCGCAGCGGACGCGGTCCGGTGCGGATGATCCGCATAGGTCGCTTGTGATCTATCGGCGCGGCACGGTGGCGGTCCAGGTTCTCGATGACGCCGCCGGAGTTGTCATAGGCGACACCGGCCCAGATCATCGCGCGAGGACCGTCACCGCGAGTGGTGAGCGCCTGCGCCAACTGCTGGCACTGTGCGAGCAAGGGGCAACTCTGACAGGTGCGCACCGCTGCTCGCCAGGCATCCGGATTCCCGGTGTCCATGTCCCAGTTGTCCGGGACGTCGGCGCACGGGGGCCGCTGGTTCGACTTTGCCGGAATCGACGAGACCTTTGCTGACGCAATGGATCCCGTGTCCATCGGAAGGGTTCGCATAATGCTCATAGCCATCTCCGGGGATGCCGAGCACACACCTCTGGCAGGTGCGTGGCCCATGGATCGGACGGTCATCAGGGCTGCTCAACAGTCCCCGGAACCCAGCCGCGATAAGCTGGTCTACGCACGGTAGCCCACTGTTGCCCAGCACACAACCTCTTGTACCGCTATGTAACGGCTCGTTGACCTTGAAGCAACACCCAGCTACCGTCTTTAACGGCACGTTATGAAACGGACCATTTTCCACGGAGGCCCGACTATGGTTTCCTTTTAAACATGGCTGCAGACTCTGAATTCACGATCGACGAACTGGCACGGGCAGCCGACACCACCGTGCGCAGCGTCCGCGTGTATCACGAGCGAGGTCTCCTGCCCTCGCCGGAGGTGCGCGGGCGGATCGGGTACTACGGGTCGGACCACCTCAACCGCCTGCAAACGATCAGCCGCCTGCTCGGGCGGGGTATGAAGCTGAACGGGATCAGGGAGTTGCTGGAAGCCTGGGACCGCGGCGACGGACTTGCCGACGTACTCGGCGTCAAGAACGCGAGCGCGGCCGAACCGGATTCGGAAGCCACCACCGAGCCACAAGACAGCTACGCCGAGTTGCCGGAATACGCCAAGCAGGCGCTGGCCTCCAGCGAGGACCCACTCGAGGCTTACCGGGTCACGAATCCGCGGTGCTGCGACCTGGCCACCCGGCTGACCGACACCGGGCTGCCGATGCAGGACACGTTCCAGTTGGTCGAACGCCTGCGCGCCGACTGCGACCGCATCGCCGACCGCTTCGCCACCGAATTGTTCTACCGCCTCGCCGGGCAGACCTATGAGGAATCCGCGCGGACTCCGCGGGACCGCACCAAGCTGGAGACCGACCTGGCGATCGCCCGGCTGATCGTCACCCGCGCCACCTCCGAACTGATCGACCAGGCGTTCGCGCGGCACTCCGAACTGCCGCCGTCCACGGTGGCCTCCAGCCCTCAGGCACAAGTCGAGCAGTGATGACGCGGTCGCGAACCGACCGCTTCCTTATTTCCACCCGACACTGTCGAATACTTACGTAGACATTCGCATTCGGGCTTTTCGAACAGTCGCCGCGGGCGAATGACTTGTAGCCCAGTTCCGGTGCATCGAACACGACGGCCGGCGAATCGCCGAACATACCTACGTATGAACAGTGCCGAGGAGTTGCCGCAAGATACCTCGACGGCGACGCGGCACATCTCCCTCGACCCCGCGCGTCCACCCTGACCGCCCTCCGACACGGGCGAAACGCGCTGGGATGCGTAGGTATACCGATCCAGAGACGGCGGAGCTGCCGCCGCTACCGACGAGACCCGAGGACGAATCCCGCCCCCGAACGATGGTCGGGGTGACAGGATTTGAACCTGCGACCCTCCGCTCCCAAAGCGGATGCGCTACCAAGCTGCGCTACACCCCGTGGCCCTCGCGGCGGCGGGGCGGCCGCCGACGAGGATGAATGCTCCGTGGAGCGGGTGACGGGAATCGAACCCGCACCATCAGCTTGGAAGGCTGAGGTTCTACCATTGAACTACACCCGCAGGCATACGACACCGATGGGATCGCCACGATGTCGTGTGCGATCCGACTGTACCGAACCCTGCTTCCGAAACGCCAATCAGCCCCCCGCGCAGCGCGATCTCGCAGGTTGCCCACCGGAGCGCTCCAGGGTTGCCGCGCCCAGTGTCGCACGGCGGGCCCTGCGGTACACGGTGACGCGCTCGCCAAAAATTTTAAAGGGTGTTTTTCATTGAAACTCTGGCGTGTCGGATTCCGGTGGGCGAAACTCGAATGACACACTTGTCACTCCAGGAACATCGCTCGAGGGATTCCGATGAGGACCGCACGACTCGCCGCCACGGTCGACACGCTCGGCGTGTCACCGAGTCACGGCCGCGCCGCCGGGAGCGTCTCGACGTGGCACACCCCGAGACGAGGTCCATCCCGCGAACCCTCGGCCGATCGCACAGCAACCCCGGGTGGACGGCTACCCCGGGAACACTCCGCACACCCATTCCGAACTCGACAGGGAAGACGAGGAGGTCGCGTGCGAGAACAGATTCTCGTGAAGCAGTCGGCGCCAGGCCGGGCCGGGCCGTCGCCTGCACTCGCGCGCCGCTCTCCGCGCACCCCCCACAGCGTGTCGCCAGCGCGTCGCGGCGCGATTTTGCAGCGAACGGGAATCGGGTGTAACACCAACGCGACGGGAACGATCACATACCCGATCGCCATTCGCGAGGCATCGAGAACACGTTGCAAATCGGCCCTTTTCGATGCCGAGTGGCTTGCTAGGATCCTTTTTGCCGGACGGGGGTATCTGGAAAGGGGGCGGTGAGCGTGCGCCGAACCAGGTGGACACAACCGCGTAGCAGTGGGAACGATCAAGGTGACGCCGGCACCTGTGTGACTACAGGGCACCTCGGTACCGACGTCACCCACACCGGGTGAGTCCGATGTCGACCGACATCGAGCCCCCGGTAGCCAGCATGGCCCGAGCCTGGGCCCGTGCGGTCTGCGCCGAGCCCGGTTCGGGCGCGGCGCCCCAGCAGTTGGAACCGGCGCTGATCGAGATCGTCGAGCGCTTGCTCAGGCTCGCCAGGTCCGAGCCTTTCCCGGTGCCCGAAGCACGGATGCTCGGCGCCCGGCTCGCCGAGGCGCCGTTCGACCGGATACGGATGCTGGCGCAGGCCACGCGCTGGCTGCTCGGTTTCCCCTCCGGTGCGCCAGGTTCCCTGGTAGCCACACGCTGGCCGTTCATCGCCAGCCAGGCCATCGACAGTTACGCCCAGGCGCTGCAGGAGCGCGCCCTCGCCCAGCAGGAGCAGAACCTGTCGGCGAAGGTGTCGCTGCGGGTGCAGGAGATCGCCGCGTTGCAGCACCGGCTGCGCCACGAGGCCACCCACGACGCGCTCACCGACCTGGCCAACCGGACGCTGCTGCAGGACAAGGTGCGCCTGATGGCCACCGACCCGACCCGCGGCGTCGGACTGCTGCTGATCGACCTGGACCGGTTCAAGCAGATCAACGACGGGTACGGACATGCGATCGGCGACGAGGTGCTGGTCGAACTGGCCGGCAGGCTGCGCGAAGCCTGCCCGCCGGACACGGTGATCTGCCGGTACGGCGGCGACGAGTTCGTGCTCGCGACCAACCCGCGCCACAACAACCTCGGCGACCTCGCACATCGGATCGTGGCCGCCTTGCGTGACCCGGTCTGGTCGTCGGCGGGGCCCGTTCCCGTGTCGGCCAGCGTCGGCACCGCCTACAGCCCGCCGGGCAGCCCGGTCGATTTCACCGATCTGCTGCGCCGAGCCGACCGCGCGATGTACTCCGCGAAGACGGCCGGCGGCCGGCGCTTCGCCCTCGCGGACGAGCCGGACATCGACACCGCCGTCGCAGGCTGACCCGGGCGACCGGCGGCCGGTCCGGGTCAGCCGGGCTGACAGGTGGGGCACCAGAAGAGATTTCGGGCCTCCATCACCTGATGGGCGATCGGGGTCCCGCACAGCCGGCAGGGGGCGCCCTGGCGGCGGTAGACGTAGGTGCGCGGACGATCCGTGGCGTACGAGGGCTCGCCGTGATCATCTTCGGGCCGCACCACGACCATCTTCCCGACGCGCACCCCCACCCGCATCAGCGCGACGAGATCGGACCACATCCGCGCCCATTCGCCTGCGGACAATCCCGTGCCGGGGCGATGCGGCGAGATCCGATGCCGGAACAACAGTTCCGCGCGGTAGACGTTACCGACCCCGGCGACCACCTGCTGGTCCATCAGCAGCGCGCCGATCGGCCTGCGGGAGCGATGGATGCGCCGCCACGCCCGGTCTGGGTCGGCGCCGCGGCGCAGCGGGTCCGGGCCGAGCCGGTCGGTGAGCGCCGCGACCTCCGGCGGCAACAGGATCTCGCACGCGGCGGGCCCGCGCAGGTCGGTGGCGAAGCCCGGCCGCCCGTCCGCACCCCCGAACATGCGCATCCTGACCTGGCCGACCGGCTCGCCCATCGGCAACTCGGCTTCGGTGAAGCTGCCGTACAGGCCCAGATGCACGTGCACGACCAAGCCCGAGTCGTAGTAGTGCAGCAGATGTTTGCCCCACGCCTCGGATTTCCTGAGCACCTGCCCGTCCACTCGGGCCGCGCCCGCGGCGAACTTGCCCTGCGGGCTCGACACGCGCACCACACCGCCCGCGAGGCGACGCTGATGCAACCGCGCGAGACGGTGCAGCGTATGTCCTTCCGGCACAGCCGGCTACGACCTCCGTGCGCTCAGTACGCGGGAACCGCCGGGGGGACGCCGGTCTTCTCGTACTCGGCCAAGATGTCGATGCGCCGCTGGTGGCGCTCCTCGTCCGACCATGAGGTGGCGACGAACGCGTCCACGATGGCCAGCGCTTCCTCGGTCGAATGCATGCGGCCGCCGATGCCGATCAGTTGCGCGTTGTTGTGCTCACGGGCCAGCTTCGCGGTCTCCACGCTCCAGGCCAGCGCGCAGCGGGCACCGGGCACCTTGTTCGCGGCGATCTGCTCGCCGTTGCCGCTGCCGCCGAACACCAGACCGAGGCTGCCCGGGTCGGCCACCGTCCGGCGGGCCGCCTCGATGCAGAAGGCGGGGTAGTCGTCGAGCGCGTCGTACTCGAGGGCGCCGCAGTCGACGACCTCGTGGCCCGCCTGCTCCAGATGGGCCTTGACGTGATTCTTCAGTTCGAAACCGGCATGATCGGCACCCAGGTAAACGCGCATGGCAGGCATTGTGTCAGGCGGCCTCGGCGCGGGCGGCAAGAGGGCATCCCCGGCGATCGACACCGCGGGGGGCCTGCGCGAATCGACCGATACGCCAGTCGTGTTCGCGGCCACCGGGCCCGGCACCCGACCGACGCGCCAGCCCCGTTCCCGGCAACTGAATAGAGTTCATCCCATGCAGCCGTTCGAACCCCAGCCGCCCGACCAGGCGGGCCGACAGGCCGACCCATATGCCCAGCAGGGCGGGTGGGTCCCGGCTCAGGACACGCCCGCCGCACCCTACGGCCGGCCGTACACCTCGGGCTCGTATCCGGCCGCTCCCGCATATCCGGCGCCATACGGGTCCTACCCCGGCGTTCCGGCGCCGCCGCCCGCGCCGCCGCAGCGGCAGCCCCGCGGTCTGTCGCCCTTCGGCATGCCCGCCCGGCACAGCTGGGAGATCCCGATGCTCGTCGTCGTGGTGGTGCTGACCGTGTTCGCGTACCTGATCGCGCTGGCGCTGCTAGCGACCGGCAACTTCGACCAGTACGTGCTGGCGTTCGCGGCCGCTCCGCTGTTGCTGTGGTTCGGCCGCGGCATCAACTACGCGGGCCAGCGGGTCAACGGCGTACGAATGTCGCCGACCCAGTTCCCCGAGGGCTACCAGATGGTGGTGGACGCCGCCGCTCGCTTCGGCATGGCGAAGGTGCCGGACGCGTACGTGGTGCTCGGCAACGGCCAGATCAACGCGTTCGCCAGCGGACACGGCTTCCGGCGCTACGTGGTGGTCTACAGCGACCTGTTCGAGATCGGTGGCGCGGCACGCGAACCCGACGCGCTGGCGTTCATCATCGGGCACGAGGTCGGCCACATCGCGGCCGGGCACACGTCGTATTGGCGGCAGCTGGGCATGTTCCTCGTGCCGTTCCTGCCGATCATCGGCAACAGCCTGATCCGCGCGCAGGAGTACACCGCCGACAACCACGGTTTCTGCAACCGGCACACCGGGGCGTCCGCCGCCATGGGCACCCTGGCCGCGGGCAAGTACATGAACAGGCTGGTCGGCTTCGACGAGATGGCCGATCGGGCGGTGGTCGAGAAGGGATTCTTCGTCTGGATGGTGAACGCTTTGTCCAGCCATCCGGTGCTCACCTGGCGGATGTGGGCGCTGCGCGATCGCAGCAGGCACGGAAAACTGTTCCTGCGCCCCGCGCCGCCCGCGGGTGCCGGAGTGCCCGCGAACGGCTACGCGAGTTCCTACGGTCAGGTACCGGCGAGCCCGCCGAAGTCCGTGCTGTGACCGGGCGCCGCACGGCGGCACCCGCGCACAGTGCTCAGTCGAACGACGGATCCTCCGTCCGGGTGCGCTTCAGCTCGAAGAAGTGCGGGTAGGACGCCAGCGCCACGGCGCCGTCCCAGAGCTTGCCCGCTTCCTCGCCGCGCGGGATCCGGGACAGGACCGGGCCGAAGAACGCGGTCCCGTTGATGTGGATGGTCGGAGTGCCGACATCCGGCCCCACCTTGTCCATGCCCTCGTGGTGGCTCTTGCGCAGCGCCTCGTCGTAATCGGTGCTCTCGGCAGCCGCGGCCAGTTCGGCGGGCAGGCCCACTTCCGCGAGCGAGTCGGCGATCACCGCGGCGAGGCTCTCCTTGCGGCTCTCGCGCTCGTACTCGGCACGCCGGTTGTGGATGCGCGTGCCCATCGCGGTGTACAGCGGCAGCAGGACCTTGTCGCCGTGCTCCTGCGCCGCGGCGATCGCGACGCGGACCGGGCCCCAGCCCGTGGCGAGCAATTCCTGGTACTGCGGGGAGACGTCCTTGCCCTCGTTCAGCACCGACAGGCTCATCACGTGGAAGCGGGCTTCGATGTCACGAACCTGCTCGACCTCGAGAATCCAGCGGGACGTGATCCAGCACCACGGGCACAGCGGGTCGAACCAGAAATCGGCGACGTCCTTGGCGGCTTTGTCGGTCACGGGCGGCTTCCTCTCGATCACATGCGGACGGACGGCGCACACACTCGGCCGCCCTACCGAGCAACCACGGCGGCTCGCGATTCGTTCCCATCCGCCGGGCCGTTTTCCCGAGCCACGCGCACGGCTGCCAGTAGGGTTGATCGGCAGGAGCTTGGTTCCCTTCGGAGAAGGAGTCCGCGATGAGTTCTGACCGGCGTTTCGTCATCGTCGGCGGTGGGCTGGGCGCGGCCAAGATCGCGGAAACGTTGCGAGCCAAGGACTTCCAGGGAACCGTGACGCTGATCGGGGCCGAGGAGCACCTGCCCTACGAGCGGCCGCCGCTGTCGAAGGAGCATCTCGCCGGGAAGAAGGCGCTGCCCGAGTTCATCGTCGTTCCCGCGCAGTGGTACCGCGACCATCATGTCGAAGTCCGCCTCGGCACCACCGTCACCGGACTCGACCCCGCGGCGAAGACGATCACCCTGCCCGACGACTCGACCGTGCCCTACGACAAGCTCGCACTGGCCACCGGCTCTACGCCGCGGACGCTGTCGATTCCGGGCGCCGACGCGCCCAACGTGTACACGTTGCGGACCATCGAGGATTCCGACACCTTGATCGAACTGTTCGGCAGCGCGCGCCGGATCGTCATCATCGGAGCGGGCTGGATCGGTCTGGAGGTCGCGGCGGCGGCGCGCTCGGCCGGCGTCGAGGTGACCGTCGTCGAACGCGCCGACCTGCCGCTGCTTGCGGTGCTCGGCCCGAAGATGGCCCAGGTGTTCGCCGACCTGCACCGTGCCAACGGGGTCGATTTCCGGTTCGGCGCCCAAGTCGACGCGATCACCACCGAGGAGGCCATCGCGACCGACGTCGCCAACGGCGTCCGGCTCGCGGACGGCAGCACGATCGACGCCGACGCGGTACTGGTCGCTGTCGGCGCACGCCCCAACGTCGATCTGGCCGCCGACGGCGGGCTCGCGGTGGACGACGGCGTGCTCGTCGACGAGCGCCTGGCCACCAGCGATCCGGACATCGTCGCGGTCGGTGACATCGCGGCGCAGCAGCATCCGGTCCTCGGCAGGCGGATCCGGGTGGAGCATTGGGCGAACGCGCTCAACCAGCCCGCGGTCGCCGCCGCGACCATGCTCGGCGAGCAGGCCGCCTACGATCGGCTGCCCTACTTCTTCACCGACCAATACGACCTGGGCATGGAGTACACCGGGTACGCCGTGCCGGGCGAATACGCCCGAGTCGTCGTGCGCGGCGATACGGCGGCCCGTGAGTTCGTGGCGTTCTGGCTGGACTCCGGCAATCGGGTGCTCGCCGGGATGAACGTCAACGTCTGGGACGTGACCGACCGGATCAAGGAACTGATTCTCGCGGGCGACCCGGTCGACCCGGACCGGCTGGCCGACACCACCACCTCGCTGTGATGTGGATCACCGACAAGATGGGTCGAATCCGCGCGCGGGGCTCCGACCTCCTCATGAGCGCCACCGGGGCGCTCCACGCGGCCGAACGCCGGAAAAGAGGACACGAATCATGAAGTACATGCTGCTGAAGACCCACCGGGCCACCGCGTACTGCGACACTCCGATCAACGAATGGTCCCCGGAAGAGATCCGAGCGCACATAGACTTCCAGCGCGCGCTGGGTGCGCAGTTGGCCGAGGCGGGCGAGCTGGTGGACGCGCAGGGGTTGGCCGGGCCGGACGAGGCGCGGATCGTCAGTTCCGACGGCCGGTCGGCGCCGGTGGTCACCGACGGGCCTTTCCCGGAGACCAAGGAGTTCCTGGCGGGGTACTGGATCGTCGACGTGGACAGCCCCGAACGGGCCTACGAGATCGCCGCGCAGGCCTCCGCCGCACCCGGCCCGGGCGGTAAACCGATCGGCGAGTACATCGAAGTTCGCGCGGTGATGGGCGCCCCCGCCACCGAGCAATGAGCGACCGGCGTGCGGTGCCCGACGACACACCGCTCCCGGCGAGCACCGAGGACCTGCTGCGCGCATTGGCGCCGCAGGTCCTCGGAACGCTCGTCCGCCGGTTCGGCGACTTCGACACCGCCGAGGACGCGCTGCAGGAAGCGCTGCTGGCCGCCGCGACCCAGTGGCCGCGTGAGGGCCTGCCGGACAATCCGCGGGCGTGGCTGATCCAAGTCGCGCAGCGCCGCATGGCGGACGCCGTGCGTGCCGAGGTGGCCCGTCGGCGCAGGGAAACCACGGCGTTCGATCGCGAAGTGTCCGACGCCGTCCCGGTGGACCACGACGACACGCTGACCACGCTGTTCCTGTGCTGTCACCCGGCACTGTCACCCGCCGCCGCCATCGCGCTGACGCTGCGCGCGGTGGGCGGCCTGGGCACCGACCAGATCGCCCGCGCCTTCCTCTTGCCGGAAGCGACGATGGCGCAACGGATCACTCGGGCGAAGAAGAAGCTGGCCACGGTCGAGCGGCCCTTCGCTCAGCCGGGTGACCAGTGGTGGCGGGAGCGGCTCGATGCGGTCCTGCACGTGGTGTACCTGATCTTCAACGAAGGTCATACCAGCAGCTCGGGGCCCACATTGCAGCGGACGGACCTGTCCGACGAAGCGATCCGGCTCACCAGGGCGGTGCACCGGCTGCTGCCCGACGACCCCGAGGTCACCGGCCTGCTCGCGTTGATGCTGCTCACCGACGCCCGGCGCGCGGCGCGCACCGGCCCGCACGGCGAACTGATCCCGCTGGCCGAGCAGGATCGCGCGCGGTGGGATCGGGCGCTGATCACCGAAGGAACGACGCTCGTCACCGGCACCCTGGCGGGCGGCCTGCGTGGCCCCTATCAGATCCAGGCGGCCATAGCGGTCCTGCACGCGCAGGCCGCGCGTTCCGAGGACACCGAGTGGACCAAGATCCTGGCGCTGTACGACCGGCTCGAACAGCTCTCGGACAATCCGATGGTGACGCTCAACCGCGCGGTGGCGACGGCGATGGTTGCGGGGCCGGAAGCCGGTCTCGCACTGGCCGAGGCCCTCGACGACCGGCTGCCGGGAACCCACCGGCTCGACGCCGTACGCGGTCACCTGCACGAGGTGGCCGGTGCGGTGGACGCGGCCATCGGTTGCTACACCAAGGCCGCCGCGCGCACGACGAGCGTCCCCGAACGCGACTACCTCACGATCCGCGCGGCGCGGCTGCGCCACGAAGCGCGTGCGGATCTCACCGGGTGAGCCAGGTGCCGCAGCGCTTCGGGTATTCACCGTCCGTGGGTTGCGACCCGGGCAGCTCGGCACGGATGTCCGCGCTGGCTCGCAACGATTGGCAGGAACAGTGCACAGTGATGCCGAGTGGTCCTGGGAAGCGGCTACTGCGGGCGGCGCGCCGGGCAGCGGCGGGCGAGCACGCGCGGGCGATCGTAACGGGGCAGACTACGCGGTGTGGCAGGCAAACACAGTGCGGGAGTCCTTCTCTTCCGCCGGAACTCCGACGGCGCCGTCGAGGTTTTGCTCGGACATATGGGTGGTCCGTTCTGGGCGCGAAAAGATCTGGGCGCGTGGTCGATCCCGAAAGGCGAGTACGAACCGGAGACGGAGGACGCACGCTCCGCGGCGAGCCGTGAGTTCACCGAGGAACTCGGACTGCCGGTCCCGGACGGCACGTGGCGGCCCCTGGGCGAGGTGCGCTACAGCAGCGGCAAGAAGATTCTCACCGTCTGGGCCGTCGAAGGCGATCTCGACCCCGCCGCCGTCGTGCCTGGAACCTTCGAGCTGGAATGGCCGCCGCGCTCCGGCCGGTTCGCGGAGTTCCCGGAGATCGACCGCGCGCAGTGGTTCGACACGGCCACCGCACGCGACAAAATGGTGGCCGGCCAGCGGCCCTGTGTGGACCGCCTGGCCGAGCTGCTCACCGACTGAGCGTTACCGCGGCGCGCCCGCCCAGGCCCTGCCGGTGATGAGTTCGTAGGCTTCCACATACTTCTGGCGCGTCGCCGCGACGACATCGGCCGGGATCTCCGGGCCGGGCGCCTCCTTGTTCCAGCCCGTGGAGGTGGACCAATCGCGAACGAACTGCTTGTCGAACGAACGCTGCGCGCGGCCCGGCTCCCACTCGTCGGCGGGCCAGAAACGCGAGGAGTCGGAAGTGAGCACTTCGTCGCCGAGGGTGAGCACATCACCATCCCAGCCGAATTCGACCTTGGTGTCGGCGACGATGACACCACGTTCGGCGGCGTGCGCGGCCCCGCGGGCGTAGAGGTGCAAGGTCAGCTCGCGCAGCCGGTCGGCGACCTCGCGCCCCTCCTGGTGCACCACGTCCGCGAAGGTGATCGACTCGTCGTGCCCCTCGGACGCTTTGGTGGTCGGTGTGAAGATCGGCTCCGGCAGCTTGTCGCCCTCGCGCAGGCCGGGCGGCAGCGCGACACCGGACACCGAGCCCGTCCGCCGGTACTCCACCAGCCCCGACCCGGTCAGGTAACCGCGCGCGATGCACTCCACCTGAACCATCTTCAGCGGCTTGACCCGGATACCGCGACCGGCGAACTCGGCGGGCACGTCGGTCGCGGAGATTACGTGGTTGGGCACGTCGGCGAAGTACTCGAACCACCAATTCGACAGCTGCGTCAGCAGTGCGCCCTTGTCCGGGATCGGCGTCGGCAGCACCACGTCGTACACCGACACCCGGTCGGAGGCGACCAGCAACAGCGTGTCGCCGTCCTCGTACAGGTCACGCACCTTCCCGGCGTGCACATGCTTCAACGTCGAGCCTCCGAATCCGTGATGGTGCACCTGCGCTGTACCAGGCACAATACCGCCGCCTCCGAGCACGGCCGTCGCGCCGTCCGCGTCGCGCCGCCAAGCCGGCGCGCAAAGGCCCCCGGACATCGGGGCCGGTCGGGAAAGTCCCGCGCGGGCCGCCACGCCGAGGTGGCATTGTGGGTGTCGCCCGTGCCAGTTCTTCGACCCCGAAGGAGCCTTATGTCCGCACCCAATCTCACTCGCGACCAAGCGATCGAACGCGCCGCGACAGTGTCGGTCGAGAACTACCGCGTCGAGCTGGACCTCACCGACGGCGCGGGCGAACCGGGCGAGCAGACCTTCTTCTCGCGCAGCACCGTGACCTTCACCGCGACGCCGGGCGCGAGCACGTTCATCGACATCGTGGCGCGCGGCGTGCGCTCCGCGGTGCTCAACGGCACCGCCCTGGACGTCTCCGGCTACGACGAGTCGACCGGGATCACGCTGACCGGCCTGGCCGAGCACAACGAGCTGGTGGTGGAAGCCGACTGCGAGTACTCGCACACCGGCGAGGGCCTGCACCGGTTCGTCGATCCCGCCGACGACGCCGTGTACCTGTACTCGCAGTTCGAAACCGCCGATGCCAAGCGGATGTTCGCCTGCTTCGACCAGCCCGACCTCAAAGCCACCTTCGACCTCGCCGTCACCGCACCGGCGAACTGGCAGGTCATCTCCAACGCCGCCGTCGTGCAGACGCTCGCGCCGGAGCCGGGCAGGCACGTCTTCCGCACCACCCCGAAGATGAGCACCTACCTGGTCGCGCTCATCGCGGGCCCGTACGCGCGATGGACCGACGTCTACACCGACGAGCACGGCAACATCCCGCTGGGCATCTACTGCCGCGCCTCGCTGGCCGAGTACATGGACGCCGAGCGGCTGTTCACCGAGACCAAGCAGGGTTTCGGCTTCTACCACCGGAACTTCGGCGTGCCGTACGCGTTCGGCAAGTACGACCAGCTGTTCGTCCCCGAGTTCAACGCGGGCGCGATGGAGAACGCGGGCGCGGTGACCTTCCTGGAGGATTACGTCTTCCGGTCCAAGGTCACCCGGGCGTCCTACGAGCGCCGCGCCGAGACCGTGCTGCACGAGATGGCGCACATGTGGTTCGGCGACCTGGTCACCATGAAGTGGTGGGACGATCTGTGGCTGAACGAGTCGTTCGCCACCTTCGCGTCGGTGCTGTGCCAGTCCGAAGCCACCGAATACACCAGCGCGTGGACCACCTTCGCGAACGTGGAGAAGTCCTGGGCCTACCGGCAGGACCAGCTGCCCTCCACCCACCCGATCGCCGCGGACATCCCCGATCTCGCCGCGGTCGAGGTGAACTTCGACGGCATCACCTACGCCAAGGGCGCCAGCGTCCTCAAGCAGCTCGTCGCCTACGTCGGCCTGGAACCGTTCCTGGCCGGTCTGCGCGCGTACTTCGCCGATCACGCCTACGGCAACGCCACCTTCGACGACCTGCTGTCGGCGCTGGAGAAGTCCTCCGGTCGCGATCTGTCCACCTGGGGCGCGCAGTGGCTCAAGACCACGGGGCTGAACATTTTGCGCCCGGACTTCGAGGTGGACGCCGAGGGGAAGTTCAGCTCCTTCGCGGTGGTGCAGGAAGGCGCGCAGCCCGGCGCCGGTGAGCGGCGCGTGCACCGTCTGGCCATCGGCGTGTACGACGACCAAGACGGAAAACTGGTGCGCACGAAGCGCGTCGAGCTCGACCTCGACGCCGCCGACCGGACCGAGGTGCCCGAGCTGGTCGGTGTGCCGCGCGGCAGGTTCGTGCTGGTCAACGACGACGATCTCACCTACTGCTCGATCCGGCTCGACGCCGATTCGCTCGACGTGCTGGTCAATCGCATCGCCGACATCGCGGAACCGCTGCCGCGCACGCTGGCCTGGTCGGCGGCCTGGGAGATGACCCGCCAAGCCGAGTTCCGCGCCCGCGAGTTCGTCGCGCTGGTCGAGCGCGGCGTGGGCGCCGAGACCGAGATCGGTGTGGTGCAGCGGCTGCTGATGCAAGCCAACACCGCGCTGAGCAGCTACGCCGATCCGGAATGGGCAGCGGCCACCGGCTGGCCGGAATACGCGAACCGGCTGCTGGAACTGGCGCGCGAAGCCGAAGCGGGCTCCGACCACCAGCTCGCGTTCGTCAACGCGCTGACCGGCGCGAAGCTGTCGGCCTGGCACAGCGAGGTGCTGCGCGAACTGCTCGACGGCGATCCGGAGAAGGTCGGGCTGCCCGGACTTGTCGTCGACACCGACCTGCGCTGGCGGCTTCTCTCCGCGCTCGCCGCGGCGGGCGAGGTCGATGCCGACGGGCTGGACTCGCCGGTCATCGACCAAGAGCTGTCCAACGACCCGACCGCGGCGGGCAAGCGGCAGGCGGCCGCCGCGGCGACGGCGCGGCCGATCGCCGAGGTGAAGGAGCAGGCGTGGGCGACGGTGATGGGCGACGACTCGGTGCCCAACATCACCGCCCGCTCGATCGTCGGCGGCTTCGCGCCCGCCGGACAGGGTGAGCTGCTCACGTCCTACGTGGAGCGGTATTTCGCCGAGGTTCCCGGCGTCTGGGAGCGTCGCTCCAGTGAGGTCGCCCAGACCGTGGTGATCGGTCTCTACCCGCACTGGGCGATCAGCGAGGACGCGGTGGCCGTCGCGGACAAGTTCCTGGACGGCGAGCACCCTCCGGCGCTGCGCCGCCTGGTCAGCGAGGGTAAGGCGGGCATCGAACGCTCGCTG
>NZ_JBHVDM010000100.1:0-24990 GCF_042802775.1 Nocardia sp. NPDC057455
CAGGATCTCGCCCGCGATCAGATCACGGTGCGTCTCGGCCCACGCGACCCGCTCCGCGGGAACCTCCAAGACCACGGTGATGCGGTCGGAGACGTCCAGTCCGGCCGACTTCCTGGTCTCCTGCAAATCGCGGATCAGGTCCCGCGCCCAGCCCTCGGCCTCCAGCTCCTCGGTGACCACCGAATTCAGCACCACCAGGCCCGCGTTCCCGGGCAGCGCCGCGGTCGACTCGGGTTCGGCCGCGACCAGGCGCTGGGTGTACTCCTCGGGCAGCAGGGCGATTCCGGCCGCGCGGACCGTGCCGTCGGCCGCCTCGGACCACTCCCCGGCCTTGACCGCCTTGATCACCGTCTGTACGTCCTTGCCCAGGCGCGGACCGGCGGCGCGGGCGTTGACCACCAACTCGAAGCGGCCGTGCGAGTCCACGTCGGCGGTCAGGTCCACCTTCTTGACGTTGACCTCGTCGGCGACGATGTCGGCGAACGGCGCCAGCCGCTCGGCGTCGGCCGCGGCGATGGTGACCTCGGCCAGCGGCAGCCGCACCCGCAGGTTCTGCGCTTTGCGCAGGCTCAGCACCGTCGAGCACACCACCCGCACCTCGTCCATGGCGGCGACCAGCTCCGGATCGTCCGGCAGCTCGCCTTCCTTCGGCCAGTCGGCCAGGTGCACCGAGTCGCCGCCGGTCAGCCCGCGCCAGATCACCTCACTGATCAGCGGCAGCAACGGCGCCGCCAGCCGGCTGACCACCTCGAGCACGGTGTGCAGGGTGTCCACCGCGTCGCGATCCTCGCTCCAGAACCGCGACCGCGACCGCCGCACATACCAGTTGGTCAGCGCGTCGGCGAACGAGCGCAGTTCCTCGCAGGCGCCCGCGATGTCGTAGGTTTCCAGCGCCTCGGTGATGACGTCCCGGGTTCGCGCGAGCTTCGCCAGGATGTAGCGATCGAGCACATGCGGCGAATCCGTGCGCCACACCCCCGGCTTCGAGGCGTACAGCTGCAGGAAGGTCCACGCGTTCCACAGCGGTCGCAGCGCGTGACTCACGCCCTCGCGGATCCCGCGCTCGGTGACGATGAGGTTGCCCCCGCGCAGGATCGGCGAACTCATCAGGAACCAGCGCATCGCGTCCGAGCCGTCCCGGTCGAACACCTCGTTGACGTCCGGGTAGTTGCCCTTCGACTTGCTCATCTTCAGGCCGTCGTCACCGAGCACGATGCCGTGCGCGGCAACGGTCTTGAACGCCGGGGAATCGAACAAAGCCGTCGCCAGCACGTGCAACGTGTAGAACCAGCCCCGGGTCTGCCCGTTGTACTCGACGATGAAATCGCCCGGGAAGTGACTGTCGAACCACTCCTTGTTCTCGAAGGGGTAGTGCACCTGGGCATACGGCATCGAGCCGGACTCGAACCAGCAGTCCAGCACCTCCGGCACCCGGCGCATGGTCGACTTCCCGGTCGGATCGTCGGGATTCGGCCGGGTGAGCTCGTCGATCATCGGGCGGTGCAGATCGGCCGGGCGCACGCCGAAGTCGCGCTCCAGCTCGTCCAGCGAGCCGTACACGTCGACACGCGGGTAGGCCGGATCGTCGGATACCCACACCGGGATCGGGCTGCCCCAGTAGCGGTTGCGGCTGATGTTCCAGTCCCGCGCGCCTTCCAGCCACTTGCCGAACTGGCCGTCGCGGATGTGCTCGGGCACCCAGGTGATCTGCTTGTTGAGCTCGACCATCCGCTCGCGGAACTTGGTGACCGCGACGAACCAGGACGGCACGGCCATGTAGATCAGCGGCTGCCCGGAGCGCCAGCTGTGCGGGTAGGAGTGCTCGATCGTCTCGTGCCGCAACAGCTTTCCGGCCGACTTGAGGTCCTTGATGATCACCGGGTTGGCGTCGAACACCATGAGGCCCTCGTACGGCGGAACCATCGAGGTGAACTTGCCACCCGCATCCAGCGGCTGCACCAGCTCGATCCCGTGCGCGGTGGCGACGTCCATGTCCTCCTCACCGAAGGCAGGCGCGAGATGCACGATGCCGGTACCGGAGTCGGTGGTCACGTAGTCGGCGGTGAGCACCCGGTGGGCGTTCGGGTGGCCGAGGAAGAAGTCGAACGGTGGCGCGTAGGACATGCCGGCCAGCGCGGCGCCGTCGAACTCGGCGAGCACCTCCGGGTTCTCGCCGAACTCCCGCGCGTAGTGCGAAACCCGTTCGGCCGCGAGCACATAGCGTTTGCCGTCGGCGCCGCGCAGGTGCACGTAGCGGACGTCGGGGTGGACCGCGATCGCCAGGTTGGACGGCAGCGTCCACGGCGTCGTGGTCCAGATCAGCGCGTCGGCGCCGTCGAGTTCGTGCAACGGATGCTCCGCGGGCACGCGCAACGCCATATCGACGGTGACCGCCGGGTCCTGGCGCATTTTATAGGCGTCGTCGAGGCGGGTTTCCTGATTCGACAGCGGCGTCTGTTCGTACCAGCTGTAGGGCAGCACCCGGAAGCCTTGATAGATCAGGCCTTTGTCGTACAGCGACTTGAACGCCCACATCACCGACTCCATGAAGTCGGTGTCCAGCGTCTTGTAGTCGTTGTCGAAGTCGACCCAGCGGGCCTGGCGGGTCACGTAGTCGCGCCATTCGCCGGTGTAGCGCAGCACCGACGATTTGCAAGCCGCGTTGAATTCCGCGAGCCCCATCGCGTCGATCTGTGATTTGTCCGTGATACCGAGCTGCTTCTCGGCTTCGATTTCGGCGGGCAGTCCGTGGCAGTCCCATCCGAATCGCCGATCGACCCGCTTGCCGCGCATGGTTTGGAAACGCGGGACGAGGTCTTTGACGTATCCGGTGAGCAAATGTCCGTAATGCGGCAGACCGTTGGCAAAGGGCGGCCCGTCATAGAAGACGAATTCGGCTGCGCCGGAACGGTTTTCGATGCTCGCGCGGAAGGTGTCGGCGGCCGCCCACGCGTCGAGCACGCGGCGCTCCATCTCGGGGAACGACGCCCCGTTGCCGACGCCCAGGTCGACGCGCGGGTACGCGCTGTTGCTGGAAGTGTGGTCCGCCATGGCGGATACGTCTCCTCGTGCCGTGTGTCATGGGCACGGGGACGATGACGGCGCCCGGTGCGCCGAAACCGCGGTACCACCCCGCTTGTCCGGCGTGACGAACTCCGGACCTCTCATTCGCGAGCTGTGACGGGCTCACCCGTTCGGTTCTACTGAGCGCACCGCCCGCAGGCCATATCGCCGTTCTTCCGAAGGCTCCCCGGTGATGGCCGGATCGACGCCGTATTCATGTTTGATTCTAGCCGCAGCGGTCAACTCAGATTGGAGAGCACGTCAGCGTTTGGCATGACGACCAGGAGGCGGTGGGGAATCACCGTCCGGACTCCGCATGGACAAAGCGCTCACCAGCAGAAGCATCGCCCCGATGACGCACACCACGATGCAACCCCACGCCCAGATCACCGAACCGGTGGTGAGCGCGGCCACGAGCAGGGCGAAACCGATCGCGGCAAGGACGAGTGTCAAGACGAGCATGGTGACCCCCAAGGCATGCCGGGCGGCTCGACAGTTCCTCTAACGGTATGCGAACTGCTGTGCTCGTGCGCGGCGTGCTACTTGCCGCCCTTGGCGAACGATGCCGGCGCGAGGTTGTTCGCCGTGTTGGCGTCCGCGAACGCTTCGCCGCCGTCTACCGGAACAGCCGAGCCACGGTTCTCCAGCTCCTCGAGCTGCGACTCCAGGTACGACTTCAACCGCACCCGGTATTCCCGCTCGAAGGTCTTGAGCTGCTCGATCCGGCTCTCCAGCACGCTGCGCTGCTGAGTGATGGTCGCCATGATCTCGGTGTGCTTGCGCTCGGCGTCCGCCTGCAGCGCGTCGGCCTTCTCCTTGGCCTGGCGCAGCTGGCTGTCCGAGCGGGTCTGCGCGTCCGACAGCATCGCGTCCGACTTCTGGCGGGCGTCGGCGATCATGGCCTCCGACCGCGTCCTGGCGTCCCCGACCAGTCGCTCGGAATTCGCCCGGGCATTCGACAGCAAGCTCTCCGCCTCGGCCTTGGCATCGCTGGTCAGCCGATCCGCCATCTCCTGGGCGAGGCTGAGCACCTTGGCGGCCTGCAGGTTCGCGTCCGCGCCCGGCGCGTCCTTGGCCACCGGCGCGGCGGGCATCGGAGCGGGCGGCGCGGCGGGAACCGGGGGCTTGATCGGCTCCGGCGGAGGCGGCGGTGCCTGCGGAATCGGTGCTTTCACGGTGTTCGCCATCGGGCCGCGATTCTTCTTCGCATCGGCCAGTTCAGCGTCGAGTTCGGCGACCCGCTGGCGCAGATCGGCGTTCTCCTCGATGAGGCGCGAGAGCTCCTGCTCCACGAGATCCAGGAACGCGTCGACTTCATCCTCGTTGTAGCCGCGCTTCCCGATCGGCGGTTTGCTGAACGCGACGTTGTGCACATCGGCTGGGGTCAGCGGCATGGAAGGATCCCTTCACGCGTCTTTTGGAGATCTAGCAGATCTAGCAAGCTGTCTTCTCGGCCCATTCTGTCACACCGGAGCTACCGGTTGCCCGAGCCTGCCCACGATCGACATCAGGATGAAGACGATGAAAAGCAGGACCATAATCGACAGATCCAGGCGAATTCCCCCGAGTGACACCGGGGGTATCAACCGCCGCAGCAGTTTCACCGGAGGGTCGGTGATCGTGAAGATCACCTCCAGGATGACGACCACGACACCGGTAGGACGCCAGTCTCGGGCAAAGCTACGGATGAACTCGACGATCACCCGGCTGATCAGCAACAGCCAGAAGATGAACAGTACGAAGTACAGCACCGCGAACAAGGCCACGAGTTCACTCTGCCGTAAAAATCGCTTCGCGCAAAATGACCGCGCCGCACAACCGGCGACCGGTCCGCTTCACCCCCCAGATCACAACCTTATTTCTGGTTGTAGAAGCCGGTTTCCGCGATGCGCCTGCGTTCTTCCGCTGATACGTCGACATCGGCCGGTGAGAGCAGGAACACTTTCGTCGCCACCTTGTCGAACGACCCGCGCAGCGCGAAGGCCAGCCCCGCCGCGAAGTCGACCAGCCGCTTGGCGTCGGCGTTGCTCAGATCGACCAGATCCATGATCACCGGATTGCCCTCGCGGAAGCGTTCACCGATGATCCGAGCCTCGCTGTAGTCGCGCGGGCGCAGCGTGGTGATCTTGGACAAGGGGCCTCCGTCCTCGAAGATCCCGGGCCGCCGTACCGGGGCGGGCTCGGGACGCACGCGCTCCTCCAGCCTGCGCTCCTCGGCGTCGGGATCGACGGCGAGCGCGCCACGAGTGGCGCCGCGCAGCGGTGGCGCGCTCCCGCCCGCCCGGAAGCGGCCGGACGGTGCGGCATCGATTCGGGTCGGACGCCGGGGCGCGTCGTAGCGATCGTCACCGTAGGGCTCGTCGGCGTAGTCGTCGCGTCGCGACACCGAGTAACCCGCCTTGTAGGGCGACTTGTAGGCGGGCTCGGGGTAGTCGACGTCGTCGAAACGACCCGCGCCGTAGCGGTCGTCGCCGTAGCGGTCGACGTAGCCGTCGCGGTCGGAGTAGTCACGGGGCCGGGGCCGGCGAGCACCGCGCTCGTCTACGCCTCGGGGAGCGCGATCGTCGACGTAGTCGTCTTCGTAATCCTCGAGCGGAACCATGCCGAAGTACGCCTTGAACTTGTGCAGCGTGCTCATTGGTCGACCTTCCTTCGGCCCCGGTGGCGGCCGGGTGTTGAAGTCTTGCTCAGCCCTCGTCAGATCCCAGCATATGTGTCGAATGTGACTGATGAGGTTTCTTTGCTAGCCCGAGGTTATCGGTCGCATACCCATCAAGGCGGTACCGACACGCACAACCGTCGAACCGTGTTCGATCGCGCATTCCAGGTCGCCCGACATTCCCGCGGAAAGCTCGGTCGCGTCCGGATGATCGGCGAGCAACAACGTGTGCAACATCGCAAGTCGCGCAAATGCGGCATCAGACTCCGCCCCCAAGGGCGGAATGGCCATCAGACCCGACAAACGTAATCCCGGCGCGTTCGCAATCCGTTCGGCCAGTGCCGGGAGATCCGCCGCCGCGAGACCCCCTCGGGTGGGGTCGTCGTCCAGGCTCACCTGGAGCAACACCCGGAGCGGTTCGGTGCGCTCGCCCGCCTCCGACGCAGCCTGAGCACCGGCGTCCAGAGCGGTTGCCAGACGTTCGCTGTCGACCGAGTGCACGGTGTGCGCCCAGCGGGCCACACCCCGGGCCTTGTTCCGCTGCAACCGCCCGATCATGTGCCAGCGAATGCCGGAGAGGTCTTCCTCACGCAGGGCCGCGACCTTCGCCGCGGCCTCCTGCTCCCGCGACTCGCCGAACTCGCGCCGGCCGAGCCGATGCAGGATCGCCACGTCGCCGGCGGGGAAGAATTTCGTCACCGGCAGCAGCCGCACCGAATCCGGCGCCCGGCCCGCCGCGCGACAGGCCGCGTCGATGCGGGCGAGCAGGCCCGCCAGGTTGGCCGACAGCTCGGCGGTCCGGGTCGCTTGTGTCGCGTCCACCACGCTCTTCGCTTCGGTGTTCATGCTCGTACCCCTCCCACGCGCGGCTCCGGTGCCAGGCGGAGGGCGACGGCGTCGCACGCGCTCATGCGCCGGCCTCCATCCAGATCACTCCCCCGATCCGGCCGGTCGGCGCGCCACGGCGATGACTGAACAGGGTGCGGTCCTCGATGGTGCAACGCGGGTCGACCGCGATCGCACCGATGCCCGCCTCGGTGAGCTGCCGGGAGATGCCCGCGCGCAGATCCAGGCCGGGGGTCCCCCGCACCGTGGTGGTCGCGCTGCCGGGCAGATGCGCTTCGACGTCGGCGCGCATGGCGGCGGGAACCTCGTACTGACGGCCGGAGGCGGCGGGCCCGAGAAAAGCCCCCACCCGGTCCAGGCGCGCACCGACCGACACCATCGCCTCGAGCACGCGCGGCACGATGCCGATGCGAGCGCCGATCCGCCCCGCGTGCACCGCGGCGATCACGCCCGCCTCGTCGTCGGACAGGAGAACGGGTACGCAGTCGGCGGTGAGCACGACCAGCGCGAGCCCCGGCACGGTGGTCACCAGCGCGTCGGTGGCGGGGACCGGTTCGGCCCGCGGGCCGTCGACGATCTCCACGGCGCGGCCGTGGATCTGTTCCATCCAGACCAGGCGCTCGGGCGACAGGCCGATCCCCTGGGCCAGCCGGTCGCGGTTGCGTCGCACGGCTGCCGGATCGTCGCCGACGTGGTCGCCGAGATTGAACGAGTCGTAAGGTGGCGCCGAGAAGCCTCCGGACCTGGTCGTAGTCACCCGTCGGACAGTGATGGTCGGCGCGATCGTCATGGCGACGAGCGTAGTGGCGCTCGGCGAATGGCGTCGAAATGCCCAGGTAGAGCGCGAAAATCCCCCCGGGTGGTAGCACTTGCCGTGCGGGCGCCCCGGCGCCCGGTCCCGCCCGGCCCCCACGCCGGCCTTCCCCCGAAATCATCGATCGACAGTCGAACTCCGGGACACCACTCCCCGTGTCCCTTCGCGAGGTCCCGGCGCGGCCGGGATCGCGCTGTGCGATCGGTCCCGGCCTGCGCCGGAACCGCACTCCAGCGCTCAGCCCCTCCGCATGAACGACGGCACGTCCACGTCGTCGTCATCGTCGCCGGCATCCGGCGGCGTGATGTGCGAGCGCGTGTTGCTCGTCACCGTCGGCTCGCCCAGGGTGCGCTGCCGTTCGGTGTCCCGGTAGCTCGGCAGCGTGCCGCGGCCCGCCGTGCTCGCGCCGGACGTGCTCGGTGTGCTGTCGCTGCTGCGCGCCGCGACCTCACTGGCGCGGCTCTGCCCGAGCTCGCCGGAGCGCGCCGTGCCGATCGTGCTGCGACCCGGAGTCTCGAAGGTGCGCCGGGCCGGGCCGCCACCGTCGAAGCCCGCCGCGATCACGGTGACCCGGACCTCGTCTCCGAGCGAATCGTCGATCACGGTGCCGAAGATGATGTTGGCCTCGATGTGCGCGGCTTCCTGCACGAGCGACGCCGCCTCGTTGATCTCGAACAGACCGAGATCGGACCCGCCCGCGATCGACAGCAGCACACCGTGCGCACCGTCCATGGACGCTTCCAGCAGCGGTGAATTGATCGCCGACTCGGCCGCTTTCACCGAGCGGCCCTCCCCACGCGCCGACCCGATGCCCATCAGCGCGCTGCCCGCGCCGGACATCACGCTCTTGACGTCGGCGAAGTCGACGTTGATCAGACCGGGGGTGGTGATCAGATCGGTGATGCCCTGCACACCGTTGAGGAGCACCTCGTCCGCGGAACGGAAGGCGTCCATCAGGCTCACCGCCGCGTCGCCGAGCTGCAGCAGCCGGTCGTTCGGGATGACGATCAGCGTGTCGCACGACTCGCGCAGCAGGTTGATCCCGACCTCGGCCTGGTTCCCACGCCGCTTGCCCTCGAAGGAGAACGGGCGGGTGACCACGCCGATGGTGAGCGCGCCGAGCTTGCGGGCGATCTGCGCGACGACCGGGGCGCCACCGGTACCGGTGCCACCGCCCTCGCCCGCGGTCACGAAGACCATGTCGGCGCCCTTGATCACCTCTTCGATCTCGTCCTTGTGGTCCTCGGCGGCCTTGCGCCCGACCTCGGGGTCAGCGCCGGCTCCCAGGCCACGGGTCAGTTCGCGGCCGACGTCGAGCTTGACGTCGGCGTCGCTCATCAGCAGCGCCTGGGCGTCGGTGTTGACCGCGATGAACTCGACACCTTTGAGTCCTTGTTCGATCATCCGGTTGACGGCATTCACACCGCCGCCGCCGATACCGACGACCTTGATCACCGCAAGGTAGTTGTGCGGGGGCGTCATGGGCTCTCGCCTTCCTTCGATCTAAAGCCTGTCGTTTCCGGATTCTCGGCACACCGCTCGTGGGCCCGTTCCGGAGGCCGGGTCGCTGCGAGGAGCGACCCGCGGCTCGGGCAAACTGTAAAGCTCAACCATAGGGTTAGCGTTATGTCAAGTATCCGACTGTTGCGGAACGCTATTCGCAGCCGACGCGATACGCGCGCAGGCGCGCCGAAACGAGAGCCAGAATCTTGCGTGATCCCGCTCGTTTCGCCGCTCCACACGTCGTATGGTGAACGGTTGCCCCCCGGCCCCCTTCTCCGCGCCGGAATCACTTCCGGACTGCTGAAAATAACCTGGGCACAATGGGTGTGAATCACTTTACCGTGACCAGATTGGGACTCGACACATCGAACACCGTTCCGGGGCGCGTCAACAACGGCAACACGACCGCCGCCTTTCGCTCGGCGTCGTTGCTCCCGCCCCAGAGTACCGTGCGGCCGTCCTTCAGATTCAGCGAAATATCCGAAATGGACCGCGCCGCAACCTCGCTCACCTGAACTGCCAGCGCAGGCGGCACGATGGCGAGTATCGAAACCGCCGCCCTGGTCACCGGATCGGCGCCGCCGGGATGATCGGTGATCAACTTCGGCACGCCGATCGGCGCGGGCTCGACCGCGAATTCCACGCCGTCGGCGTCCAGTAGATGCGCGCCTTGCGGGCTGTCGTAGAACAACACGGCCGTGCGCTCGTCCACAGTCACCCGGACCGTGGACGGAAATATCCGCTGCACCCGTGCCGAGCGCACCTTCGGAATGCTCACCACCCGCCGGGCGACGGCATCGGTGTCGATTCGCAGCATCGAGCGGCCGGAGGGAATTTCGAGCAGATCCCGCACCTGTTGCTCGGGTACCGCCACCGCCCCCTCGATCCGCACGCTGCGTACCGACAGCGCCGGGGTGAACCAGGCGATGGCACAGAGCACTGCAAGAACGCACACGCTCAGCAATCCCCACAGGCGAATTCGGCGCCAGTCGATCTCGCCGAACCGATCACCCACGCGGCGCCCGGCCGCGCGCGCCGAATCGACCCCGCGCACGCCGGGTCACCGTCCGTGCTGGGGACGCGCCCGTAATCCGTCGAGAATCTGGCTGCCCAGCATCGTCACGTCACCGGCGCCCATGGTGATCACCACGTCGCCCGGCAACGCCAGCCCCGCGACCTGACGCCCGACCCGGGACATGTCCGGCTGGTAGTGCACCGGCTTCGTCACCGACTGCGCGACCAGCGCACCGTTCACGCCGGGCAGCGGTTTCTCCCGCGCGCCGTAGACGTCGAGTACGACGACCTCGTCGGCCAGGCTGAGCGCGGCGCCGAAGTCCTGCGCGAAAGTGGCGGTCCGGCTGTAGAGGTGTGGCTGGAACACCACGATCACCCGACCCTGCCTGGACCGGGCGCCGTCACGGGCCTCCTGCTGGACCAGTTCGGCGGCCGCGCCCAGCACCGCACGCACCTCGGTGGGGTGATGGGCGTAGTCGTCGAACACCCGTACGCCGTTCTCCCGGCCGGCGAACTGGAACCGGCGGTGCACACCTCCGAACCCCTCCAGGCCCTGGATGATCTCCCCCACGTCGGCGCCGGTGGCCCGGGCGGCGAGCAGGGCGCCGAGCGCGTTGAGCGCCATGTGCCTGCCCGGCACCGACAGGCGCAGCGTGCGCGGCGCGGCCTCGTCGGCGAGCTGGAACTGCACGATGCCGCCGACGTCCCGCGGCTCCCAGCTGTGCAGCCGGGCACCCACCGAAACCGGCGCGTCCGCGAGGTCACCGGAGCCGTAGCCGAGGACCTGGACGTTCCGTTCGGCCAAGCGCTCGCCGACCCGCTCGGCCAGCGCCCGCGAGCCCGGATCGTCCAGGCACACCACCAGCAGGCCGCCCGCGGCGAGCCGATCGGCGAAGTCGTCGAAGACCTGCACGTAGGCCTCGTCGGAGCCGAAGAAGTCGAGGTGATCGGACTCGATGTTGGTGACCACGGCGACATCCGGGTCGTATTGCAGCAGCGAGCCGTCGCTCTCGTCGGCCTCGGCCACGAAGATGTCACCGGTGCCGTGGTGGGCGTTGGTGCCCGCCTCGTTCAGCTCGCCGCCCACCGCGAACGACGGGTCGACCCCGCAGTGTTGCAACGACACGATGAGCATCGAGGTGGTGGAGGTCTTGCCGTGCGTACCGGAGACGAGCAGGGTGCGATGCCCTCGCATCAGCGACGCCAGCACGGTGGGGCGCAACAGCACCGGGATCTCGCGCCGGTTGGCCTCGACCAGTTCCGGATTGGTCTTCGGGATGGCCGCGTAGGTGGTGACCACCGCGGTCGGGCCGCCGGGTAGCAGATCCAAGGCGGTGGCGTCGTGCCCGATCCGCACCTGCGCGCCGCGCGCGCGCAGTGCGAGCACGCCCCGGCTCTCCTTGGCATCCGATCCCGAGACCGCGCCGCCGCGGGCGAGCAGAATTCGCGCGATGCCGGACATCCCGGCCCCGCCGATGCCGACCATGTGCACGCGCTCCAGCTCCGGGGGCAGCCCGGTCCGTTCGGTGACGGCGTCCGGCGTCACCCCGTCGGCGGTGGTGTCGCTCATCGGCGCGCCACCTCCATCGCGATCCGCGCCACCTCGTCGGCGGCGTCGCGGTGCCCGGCGCCTGCGGCGGCCCGGCCCATCTCGATCAGCCGTGCGGGGTCCATGAGCAGCGGAATCACCTCATCGATCACGTACTTCGGCGTCAACTCGGAGTCGGGGACAATTCTGCCACCACCTTGGCGCACCACCGGCCGGGCGTTGAGTTCCTGCTCCCCGTTGCCGTGCGGCAGCGGCGCGTAGAACGCGGGCAGCCCGACCGCGGAGACCTCCGCGACGGTCATCGCGCCCGATCGGCAGACCACCGCGTCGGCGGCGGCGTAGGCGAGATCCATCCGGGACAGGTACGGCACCGCCACGTACCGGGCACCGTCCGCGCCTGCGGAGTCGTCCACCTCCAAGGTGTTCTTGGGGCCGTGCGCGTGCAGCACCGAGATACCCGCGGCGGCGAGCTGCGGCGCGGCGCCGGAGACCGCCTCGTTCAAAGTTCGCGCTCCCTGCGAACCGCCGAAGACCAGCAGCACCGGTCCTTCGGGCGGCAGACCGAAGTGCGCCCGCGCCTTGGCGCGGAGTGCGGGGCGGTCCAGTGCGGTGATCGATTCCCGGACGGGGATGCCCACCACGCGCGCGTTCGGCAGACCCGAGTCCGGCACCGCCGCCAGCACCCGCGCGGCGCGGCGGGCGCCGACCTTGTTCGCGATACCGGCCTTGGCGTTCGCCTCGTGCACCACCACCGGCACCGGCCGTCTCCGGCGCAGCACGCCCGCGCCCGCGGCGAGATACGCCGGCAGCGCCACGTAGCCGCCGAAGCCGATGATCACGTCGGCCTCGACCGTGTCGATGACCGCTCGGGTCGCGGCCACCGAGGCGCGCACCCGGGCGGGCAGCCGCAGCAGATCGGCCGTGGGTTTACGCGGCAGCGGGACCGGAGGGATGAGCTCGAGCGGATAGCCGCGTTCGGGAACCAAGCGAGTCTCCAGGCCGCGTTCGGTGCCCAGTGCCGTCACCCGGATCGAATCGTCGAGCCGCCGCAACGCGTCCGCCACCGCCAGCGCCGGTTCGATGTGGCCCGCCGTGCCGCCGCCCGCGACGATTACCGAGATCACCTAGATCTTCCCCGTTCTCTTGCGTGATTGACCGGATAGCTGGGTTCCCAAGCCCTGGTGGCGCGCGCCGAACTGGTGCCGCGGCTTTCCGGCGAGCGGCGCCGCGGCGGTTCCGCACCGTACCGCCCGCCTCGCCCCCGCGGGAGCGCCGACGGTCCGCGGTCGGCCGGTCTCGGCGCCCTGCCGCGGCGGCCCGAACTCGCCCGGGCCGGGGCGTACACCTCGGGTTTGGGCAACCGCAACAGCCTACTGAAACGACCGTCCTGTCCGGCGTGCAGCGCCGCGACGGCCTCCGGCTCGTGTCGAGCGGCGTTGGCGATGAGCCCGAACATGAGCAGGGTGATCGCGAGCGATGAGCCACCGGCCGACACCAGCGGTAGCTGCAGCCCGGTGACCGGCAGCAAACCCACCACGTACCCGATGTTGATCATGGCTTGCCCGGCGATCCACGTCGTCGCGGCGGCGGTGAGCAGTCGCAGGAACGGATCCGCCGACCGGCCGGCGATGCGCAGTCCCGTGTAGACGAACAACGCGAAGAGTCCCAGTACCAGCGCGCAACCGAGAAAACCCAGTTCTTCGCCGATGATCGCGAAGATGAAGTCGTTGTGCGCGTTCGGCAGATAACTCCACTTGGCGCGGCTCTGCCCCAGCCCTCTGCCCCAGATCCCCCCGTCTGCCAGGGAATACAGAGCTTGTCGAGCTTGGTAGTTGTCGCCCTGCGGATCGGAGCCAGGGTTGAAGAAGGACCGGACCCGATTCGACCGGTAACCGGCGGACATCGCGAGCACGCCCGCGGCCACGACGCCGGAGACCGCGATCGTCACGAACAGCCGGACCGGCAGACCGCCGAACCACAGCAGGGCGCCGAGGATGATCCCGACCGCGACCGTGGTGCTGAGATTCGGCTGGACCACGATCAACAGACACACCAGTACACCCGCCGGGACGAGCGGAACCAGGATGTCGCGCAGACTCGAACCGCTCGCGCGCCGGGAAACCAGCAAGTGCGCGCCCCAGACGATCAACGTCACTTTCACGACTTCGGAAGGCTGCACCGAGACCGGGCCGAGGATCAGCCAGCGGCGGGCGCCCTGCACGCGGGTGCCGATACCGGGAATGAGGACGAGCACCAGCGCCAGCACCGACATCGCGAACAGCGGGAACGACGCTTGGCGTAAGAGGCGCAGCGGAACCCGCAGGGCCAGGTAGAACAAAACGGCGCCGATCGCCGCGAACAGAGTCTGCTGGATGAACAGCGAGTACGCCGACCCGCCTTCCGCGTACTCCACGACCCCGGAGGCCGACAGGACCATGACGAGTCCGAGCGCGGTCAACAGCGTCGCGATGGTGACGACAAGGTGGAACGACGCGAGCGGCCGTGCCAGCCACGCTCCGGGCCCCATGCCCGAGGCTCGGCTCCGCTGTGGCGGCGAGCCTGCCTTCTGAGCACCCGCTTTCGCCGTCGCCCGCGCGCCGTTACCTTTACCCACCATGCGCCCCCCGGTTCACCGTATGTCGTCGCAGCCGGAGCATCGCTGCCCCACCTCGGCGCCGGACTCGACTCGGCGGGGACCCCGCTGATCCGCGAAAGTGGTTCGAGCGACCGGAGTGGCGTCCAGGACCCACCCTCCCCGGTCGGTGGTCATCGCAAACCTCCGATGTCGGTGGTTCCCAGGTCCCGGTCTTCCAGGGCGTGCACCGCCGCGGCGAAGCTGCGGCCCCGGTGCGTGTAATCGGCGAACATGTCCAGCGACGCGGCGGCGGGAGCCAGCAGTACGGTGTCGCCGCGGCGGGCGAAACCGGCGGCCGCTCGCACGGCGCGCGCCATGACGGCGTCGGCCGCGGCGGTTCTCGACGCTTCGTCACTCATCTGTGCATCGTCTCCCGCGATCAGCTCGACCACCGGGACCTCGGGCGCGTGTCGCGCCAACGCGGCCGCGAGCACCGGCGCGTCGGCGCCGATCAGCACCGCAGCGACCAGACGGTCGGCGACCTCCTCGACGAGGTCCTCGACGTGTGCGCCCTTGAGCTGGCCGCCGGCCACCCAGACCACCTGCGGATGCGCCAGGATCGATGAGCGCGCGGCATGCGGATTGGTGGCCTTGGAGTCGTCGATGAACTCGACGCCGGCCAGCTCGCGGACGAACGCGGCGCGGTGCGGGCCGACCTTGTGCTCGATCAAGCCCTCCCGGACGAACTGCGGTGCGACATCGATCGCCCTGGTCAGCGCGGAGGCGGCGAGTGCGTCGGCGACGCCCGCGGGACCCGGCGGGCTGATGTCGCCGACCTCGGCCAGGATCGCGGCCTTGGTGAACGCGCGATCGAGCAGCTTGCCGTCCACCACGCCGAGCTCGCCGTCGGCGGGGACCCCGACCCGGAACCCGACGGTCCGGCGGGCCTTGGACTTGCGAGCCAGCGACGCCGCGACCGGATCGTCCAGGCCGACCACGCCGACCCGGCCGACGAGTGCCCTGGCCTTGGCGGCGGCGTAGGCGTCCAGGCCGCCGTGCCAATCGAGGTGATCCTCGGCCACGTTGAGCACCACGCCTGCCTCCGGGCGCACCGACGGCGCCCAGTGCAGCTGGAACGACGACAGCTCGACCGCGAGCACCTGCGGACCGGGATTGCGCCGCAACGCGTCCAGGATGGGAAGGCCGATGTTGCCGCAGGCGACACTGGCGATACCGGCGGCGCGCAGGATGGCATGGGTCATCTGGGTCGTGGTGGTCTTGCCGTTGGTGCCGGTGACGACCAGCCATTTGCGAACCGGACCGTAGATCCTGGCCTGGTCGACCCACCAAGCGAACTCCACGTCACCCCACACCGGCGTGCCCTCGGCCACCGCGGAGGCCAGCACCGGCGAGTCCGGCCGCCAGCCCGGGCTGGTGATCACCAGCGCGAACCGGCTCCAATCGGTGTTCTCCAGCTCCGCGGTGGTGGCCACGTCCAGGCCGAGCCCGGCCGCCTCGGCCAGGGCGGCGGCGCCACCGTCGGTGACCACCGGGCGCGCGCCGATGTCGCGCAGCGGTTCGACCAGCGAGCGTCCCGATACTCCCCAACCGGCGACCAGGACGTCGCGGCCGCGCAGGAATTCCAGCATGGGCCCCGGTGAACGCAGGGCCCGCGGCGAATGTTCGACCATCTCGTTCACCCGACCGCGGAGAGGTATTCGCTGTAGAACAGCCCGAGCCCGACGGCGGAGGCCATCGCGGCCAAGAGCCAGAACCTGATGATCACCGTCGTCTCGGCCCATTTGCTGAGCTCGAAGTGATGGTGGAACGGCGCCATCTTGAACAACCGGTTGCGCGTCGTGCGGAAGACGGCGACCTGCAACACCACCGACGCGGTCTCGGCGACGAACAGCGCGCCGATCACGATCATCAGCAGCTCGGTCCGGGTGGTGATGGACAGGCCCGCCAGCAGGCCGCCCAGCGCGAGCGAACCGGTGTCACCCATGAAGATCTTGGCGGGAGCGGCGTTCCACCACAGGAACCCGACGCACGCTGCCGCGCCCGCGGCGCAGACCAGGGCGAGGTCCAGCGGATCGCGCACGTTGTAGCAGCCGGTCTCCGGCTTGGTCTCGCAAGCGTGGTAGTACTGCCAGAACGTGATGATCACGTAGCCGCCCAGCACCAGGCTCATCGATCCCGCGGCCAGCCCGTCGAGTCCGTCGGTCAGGTTCACCGCGTTCGACCAGGCGACGACCACGAAGCAGACGAAGACCAGGAACACGACCACACCCATGGTCACCGTGCTGATGTCGCGCACGTAGGACAGGTGCCTGCTGGCGGGGGTCAGCCCGCTTCCGCCGCGGAACTGCAAGGCGAGAATGCCGAAGATCACGGCCGCGGACAGCTGGCCGAGATACTTGCCCGCCGCGGTCAGACCCAGGTTGCGTTGCTTGCGGATCTTGATGAAGTCGTCGACGAAACCCACCGCGCCGAGCGCCGTGGCCAGGCCGAGCACCAGCAACGCCGATGCCGACGGCCCATCGGCGTCGTAGCCGATGCCGATCAGATGGGAGCCGAGGTACCCGGCCCACATGCCGACCAGGATGGCGACGCCGCCCATCGTCGGGGTGCCGCGCTTGGCCTGATGGCTGGCGGGACCGTCGACCCGGATCTCCTGCCCGAAGCCCTGCTTGGCGAACAAGCGGATGAGCAGCGGCGTCAGCAGGATCGACACCGTCAGCGCGATCGCCGCGGCGAAGAGAATCTGTCTCATCCTGCTGCCTCCGTGTCCTGTCCCGCCCCGCTGTTCGCCGCGCCGCCGCGTGCGGTCACGACGCCCGGGTCGGTCAGATGCTCGGCGACCTCCCACAGGCCGACCGACTTCGATGCCTTGACCAGCACCACGTCGCCGGGGGCGACTTCCTTGTCCAGCAGTGCGATCGCCGCCTCGATGTCCGGTACGAGGATCGATTCCTCACCCCAGGACCCTTCCATCACCGCGCCTTGGTGCAGCGCGCGGGCGGGCCTTCCGGTGCCGACGACGACCACCCGGCTGACGTCCAGCCGCACCGCGAGCCGCCCGATGGCGTCGTGCTCGATGACCGATTCCGCACCGAGTTCGGCCATCTCGCCGAGCACCGCCCAGCTGCGCCGCGGCGTCTCGGCCGTGCGCGCCATGCTCACCAGCGCTTTGAGCGCCGCGCGGACCGAGTCCGGATTGGCGTTGTAGGAGTCGTTGACCACCGTGATCCCGTCCGCGGTGGTCCGCACGTCCATCCGGCGGGCGGACGCGGCGCGCGCACCCGACAGCGCCGCGGTGACGGTGTCGAGGTCCGCGCCGCATTCCAGCGCGACCGCGATCGCCGACAGCGCGTTGCCCACCTGGTGCTCGCCGTGCACGGCCAGGCGCACCGGGGCGCTGCCCGCGGGCGTGTGCACGGTGAACGCGGCCCTGGCTTGGTCGTCGAGCCGGATGTCGGTGGCCCGGATCTCGGCGTTCGCGGCCTGGCCGACGGTCACCACCCGCGCCGACGTGCGCGCGGCCATCGCGGCGACCTGCGGATCGTCGGCGTTGAGCACGGCCAGCCCGGTCGGCGGCAACGCCTCGACCAGTTCGCCCTTGGTCTTCGCGATCGCCTCGCGGCTGCCGAACTCGCCCAGATGCGCGGTGCCGACGTTGAGCACCACGCCGATACTCGGCGGCGCCACCTCGGCCAGCGCGGCGATGTGCCCTGGCCCCCGCGCGGACAGCTCGAGCGCCAGGAAACGAGTGCTCGCGTCGGCGCGCAACGCGGTCCACGGGTGGCCGAGTTCGTTGTTGAACGAACCCGGCGGGGCCACCACCGTGCCCAGCGGCGCCAGAACGGCGGCCAGCAGATCCTTGGTGGAGGTCTTGCCGGACGAGCCGGTGACGCCGACGACGGTGAGTCCGCCCTCCGCGGCCAGACGCGACACGCTGGCGCGGGCCAGCGCGGCGAGGGCGGTCAGCACGGCAGCGCCGGAACCGTCCGAATCGTGGCTGAGCGCAACCGAACTCGACGGCACGGCGCCGCGGGCCGGGGTGACCACGATGGCGGGCACACCCACCGGTCGCGCCGCCAGCACCGCCACCGCGCCCGCGGCGATCGCCGCGCCCGCGTAGTCGTGGCCGTCGGAGCGCTCACCCGGCAGCGCCAGAAACAGATCGCCGGATCCGATTCGGCGCGAATCGAATTCGACCGCACCGGTCACTCGCACCTCCGGGTCTGCGACGTCGTGCAGCGTGCCGCCGACGACTTCCGCGATCTCCCGCAGTGTCATCTCGATCATGAAACCGTCAAGTCCTCCGCGTGGTTTCCTTGCGGACTGTGTCTTTCCAAGACGGCCGCGAGTACGTCGCGGTCGTCGAACGGGTGCTTCACGCCCTGGATCTCCTGCCCTGCCTCATGTCCCTTGCCCGCGATCAGCACCGCGTCACCGGGGCGCGCCCATGCCACCGCGGCCGCGATGGCTTCCGCCCGGTCACCGATCTCCCGCACCTCGCCGCGTTCGGCCGCCGGGACCTCCAGCGCACCGGAGCGCACGGCGGCGCGGATGGCCGCCGGGTCCTCGGTGCGCGGATTGTCGTCGGTGATGATCAGCAGGTCGGCGCCGCGCGCGCCCGCGGCGCCCATCAGCGGCCGCTTCGCCGCGTCCCGGTCACCGCCCGCGCCGATCACCACCGCGAGCCGTCCGGCGGTATCCGCCGCGAGATGCCCGCGCAGCGTGGCGATCACGGACTCCAGCGCCGCGGGCTTGTGCGCGTAGTCGACGATCGCCAGGAAGTCCTGCCCGCGCTCCACCCGCTGCATCCGGCCGGGCACGTCCACGGTCGCCAACGCAGGCGCCGCAACCGACGGCTCGACGCCCGCCGCGGCGCACACCGCTACGGCGAGCAGGCCGTTGGCGACGTTGTAGTGGCCGGGTAGCCGCAGGCGCACGGGAATCTCTCCCTGCGGACCGGCCGCGGTGAAGTCTTGTTCGCCGCCATGCGCCGACACCGCGCCGGTGACGCTCCAGGCGGCGGTCCGGGTGGTCGACACGGTGACGGGGTTCGCCAGACCGGCGGCCAGCCGCCGCCCCCACTCGTCGTCCACACAGACCACGGCGGTGCGCGCGGCGACCGGCGAATCCGGTTCGAACAACTTGCGTTTGGCGGCGAAGTAATCCTCGAAGTCGGCATGGAAGTCGAGGTGGTCCTGGGACAGGTTGGTGAACGCGCCCACCGCGAAACGCACCCCGTCCACCCGGCCCAGCGTCAGCGCGTGGCTGGAGACCTCCATCACCACCGCGTCCACGCCCTGCTCGACCATCAGCGCGAACATCGCGTGCAACTGCGGCGCCTCCGGGGTGGTCAGCGCGCTCGGCACCCGCCTGCCGCCGATCCTGGTCTCGATGGTGCCGATAAGCGCGGTGGACAGCCCCGCGGCGGCCAGACCCGCCTCCACCAGATAGGAGGTGGTGGTCTTTCCCGAGGTTCCGGTGATACCGACGATGCGCAAGCGCTCGGACGGATTGCCGTAGATCGTCGCCGACAGCTCGCCGAGCACCGCCCTCGGGTTCTCCCGCACCAGCACTGGCACCCCGAGGGGGCCGGCCAGCTCCGCGCCCGCCGCGTCGGTCAGCACCGCGACCGCGCCCCGGGCGACCGCGTCCCGAGCGAAACGCGCGCCGTGCGCGCGGGCGCCGGGCAGCGCGGCGAACAGATCGCCGGGCAGCACGGCCTCCGAGCGCTGCTCGATGCCGCTGACCGACACGCCGTGTGCAGCCGATTCGGGGCTCGTCGCGGCCCCGATGACGGCGGCCAGCGACGCCAGCGGCGTTGACGGCTCGTGCTCTGGCCGCAATGCGCGCGGTTGACCGGACTGCACAGAAACCAGGCTCCTTTCGGGGGGCGGGGATCGACGTGTCAGGTTACCGGCGACCGGTCACGGCGGGACCATGCGCCCCATCGCAAACCCGGGGAAGTCGCCCACCGCACCCTACGGGTTCGTCCACCCGGTCCGGACCGCGCCACGCGGCACCCGGACGCCACCGGGTGAGGACGCGGCGCGCCCGGCGGTCCGCCACGCGCCCACGCACCTCGAATACCGGACTCACCTGCTGTTTCCTCCGCACAGATCCGATGTCTTCGCTACCGATCGCACACCCCGGTCACACCGGGCCGGAAGCTCGATCACCCCGCCTGCAGGACGAATTGCCTGGACGGCTGCGACGACGGCGGAATGCGGTCGCGCTGCAGCGCCCATGAGGCGATGTTGTGGAACAGCGGAGCCACCGAACCGCCGCCGGAGCCGTCGGAACTACGGACGGGCGCGTCGAGCATCAGTCCGATCACGTACCGCGGATTGTCCGCGGGGACCATGCCCGCGAAGGTGATCCAGAACGACGACGTGGAGTAGCACCGGCAGTTCCGGTCCACCTTCTGCGCGGTGCCGGTCTTGCCCGCCACCTGGTAGCCCGTGATGGCCGCGGGCCATCCGGTGCCGTTCTGGTTGGCGTTCATCGGGTCACGTTGCACCACCGCCTGGAACATGGTCCGCAGCGTGGCGGCGGTCTGCTTGCTCACCACCCGCACACCGTCGGGCTGGGTTTCCTCGGAGCGCGTGCCGTCCGGCGCGATCTTCGCCCGGACGATCCGCGGCGGGATGCGGACGCCGTCGTTGGCGATCGCCTGGTACATACCTGCCATCTGCAGCGCCGTCATCGAAAGACCTTGGCCGATCGGGAGATTCGCGAAGGTGCCGCCGGACCACTGATCACGGTCGGGCATCAGGCCCGCGCTCTCGCCCGGCAGGCCGATGCCCGTGCGCTGCCCGAGCCCGAACCGGTGCGCCATGTCGGCGAAGTGGTCCTCACCCACGCGCTGCGCGAGCATCAGCGTGCCCACGTTGGAGGACCTGCCGAAAATGCCCGTGGTCGTATAGGGCTCGACGCCGTGCGCCCAGGCATCGTGCACGGTGACCCCCGCCATCTGGATCGCGCCGGGCACCTGATGCACCTCGTCCGGATCGGTCAGGCCGTATTCGATGGCCGCGGCCGCCGTGACGATCTTGTTCACCGAGCCCGGCTCGAACACGTCCGTGACCGACGGGTTGCTCAGCTGGGCATTGGCCCACTTCTTCGGCCCCAGGTCCGGGTTGAAGGTGTTGTCGTTGGCCATCGCCAGGACCTGCCCGGTCTTGGCGTCCAAGACGACGGCCGAAGCGGAACCCGCACCGGACACGTCCTTGGCCTGCTGTACCTGCTGCTGCACGTAGTACTGCAGATCCGAGTCCAGGGTGAGTTCGACGGCGGACCCGTTGACCGCGGGCTGTTCGTCGCGCCAACTGCCGGGGATGACCGCGCCGTCTGAACCGCGATCGTAGGTGTGCGATCCGTCGGTACCGGCCAGCACCGAGTCCAGCGAGGACTCGAGCCCGACCTGGCCGTGTCCGTCCCAGCCGACGGCGCCGACGACGTTCGCCGCCAACGAGCCGCCGGGATACACCCGCGGGCTCTGCTGATCGGAGCCCACCTGCGGGAACTTCTCGGTGATCTCGTCCGCGAGACGAGGATCGACGTTCTGGGCGAGGAAAACGAACTGCTCGTCGCTGTTCAGCTTCGCGAGCAGGTCCGCTTCCGCGGGCGCGTCTTTGCCGAGCTTCTCGTGGATGGTGCGCGCGATGTCGCGCAGCCGCTGCTCCGGATCGGGCGCCTTGTCGCTTTTCGCCTTGGCATCCGCCAGCTCCTTCCGGACGGCGACCGGCCGGAAGTGGAGGGCTTTGGCAGAGACGGTGAAGGCCAGCGCCTTGCCGTTGCGGTCGTTGATCGGCCCGCGAATCGCCGGATCGGGCTGATGGGTGGTGCGCTGGCTGGCCGCCTGCGCGGACAGTCCCGGCGCGGCCACGCTCTGCACCCACAGCAGTTGTATCGCGACCACCGCGAGCGCGACGAGCATGACCACGCGGCCGACGCCGAGACGCAACCGGAGCGGACCGTCCGAGACAGCCGTGGTGGATGGCCGCCTGTCCGTGGCGCGCGCCGCCGCGGGCCCGCGTCGCCTGCGTGGCGCGGGCCTGGGATGCGTCACTGCGGCACTCCGTCGGGCACCGGTTGCGGCGAAGGCGCTGCTTCCGGCTGCGGCGAAACCGCTTCCGCGGGGGACTGGGGAACAGGGGCCTGCGACGTGGGCGAAGCCGCGGCCGATTCGGGCTGCGGCAGGACGGCCGCCGCGGGCGGCGTCGGGACCGGGCGGCCCGGAGCGGGCGCCGCGTTCACCTGAGCGTTGTTCTGCGGCCCGGCGTTCGGGCGGCCAGGCACCGGGGCAGCGGGCGTGGTGGTGACCGGAACCACCCGCTCCCCCTGCGGCGACCGCCCCGAAGGCGAGGCGTTCAGCGGCGGCACCGGAGTGCCCTGGGCCGGGGTGGGCTTGCCGATCACCGTCACCGAGCCATCCGGCCCGATCAGCAGCCGGGCCGGGTCCTTGGCGGGGATCATCCCCAGTTCCCGGGCCCGCAGGGCCAGCTCCGGCGCAGAATCGGCGACCTCGACCTCGCGTTGCAGGGCCGCGCGCTCGTCGGCCAGCCGCCGGTTCGTCGCCCGCGCGTCGCCGAGCTGATAGCTGTCCTCGGCGGCGCGGGTGGTCAGCAGCAAGGTGAGCGCGAGACCGCAGCCGAGCAGAACGAGGATGGCCGTGACGAACGGGATGCGCGCGGCCATCGCCGAGCGCCGCATGGTGGGCAGAAACGCGGCGTCCGAACCGCTTTCGGCACGCATGCGCCGCTTCGCGTAGGCGCGCTGCGCCGCGCCCGATTTCACCCGCTCGGCATCCTGGACCCGCCGGGCGACCCGGCTCGTCGCTTCGACGGTCCGCGTCCGCACGCTCATCGATTCCCCTCCTCTGTCCTCCCGGGACGCCGGATCGACACAGCACGCCGCTGTCTCATCCGGCCTCCGATATCTCCGCGGGACATCCGCGCCCGACCGGCGCGATGCGGCGCCGGGCACTGCTCGATCACCGCGCCTCCTGGATCCGCTCGGCGGCGCGCATGCGTACCGGGGCCGCTCGGGGGTTGTCGTCGATCTCCTGCTCGGTCGCCTTCTCCGCGCCGCGGGTCAGCATCCGGAACTCCGGCCCCATGCCGGGTAGCTCGACCGGCAGATCCACCGGTGTCCTGGACGCGGTGTGCGCGACCAGCTCGTGCTTGACCACCTTGTCCTCCAGCGATTGGTAGGACATGACGACGAGGCGGCCGCCCACACGCAGCGCGGCGAGCGCGGCGGGCAGCGCGGCTCGCAAGGAGTCGAGTTCGCCGTTGACCTCCACCCGCAGCGCTTGGAAGGTGCGCTTGGCCGGATGGCCGCCGGTACGGCGCGTCGCCGCGGGGATCGTGGCGTACAGCAGCTCCACCAGTTCGGCGCTGGTGGTGAACGGTTTGACCCGGCGGCGGCGGATCACCTCGGAGGCGATCCGGCCGGCGAAGCGTTCCTCGCCGTAGGTCTTCAGCACCCGGGCCAGATCGCCGTGGCTGTAAGTGTTGAGCACGTCGGCGGCGGTGAGCCCGCTGGTCGGGTCCATCCGCATGTCCAGTGGGGCGTCGACGGAATAGGCGAAGCCGCGATCGGCCTCATCCAGCTGCATCGAGGAGACGCCCAAGTCCATCAGGATCGCCGAGACCGAACCGGTGGCCGGCAGTCCGGCCTCGGTCAGCGCGTCGGCGATGCCGTCATAGCGGGTGTGCACCAGCGTGATTCGGTCCGCGAACGGTGCGAGCCGCTCACCGGCCAGCTTCAAGGCGGTGGTGTCGCGGTCTAGACCGACCAGGTGAAGGCCTGGGTAGGTGCTCAGGAAATGCTCGGCATGACCGCCGAGACCGAGTGTCGCGTCGACGTAGACCGCGCCCGGCTCGGCCAAGGCCGGACCGAGCAGCGCGTCGGCTCGCTCGAGCAGAACCGGAACATGGCGGGGACCGCGCTGTTCACGGTTCACCTCGACCTCCCGGAGTCCTGGCTCGTGTCATCGCGCACCGCGCACGGGTCGCCTTGATGCAGAGTGCTTTCGATACGGATTACGAATGCCCCGTGGTCTCTGACCGAACTTCGGCACCTGGCGTCGGGGAAGTACGTCAGGGTCCGCGTCCGGGCAGAGACCGCGCGGCACTCGTTCGCCCGCGGCTAGAAGATTCCGCCCAGCGACTCGTCTCTGGCTTGCGAGAAGTCCTCCTCGTGCTCGGCGAGGTAGGACTCCCACGCCTGCTTGTCCCAAATCTCCAGGAAGTCGACCGAACCGATCACCACGCAATCCCTTTGCAGGTTCGCGTAGCGACGATGGTCGGCGGACAACACGATCCGGCCCTGCGCGTCCGGACGTTGCTCGTCCGTTCCGGCCGCGAGTGCCCGGACGAACGCACGGGCCTGCGGATTGCTTCGAGACGCGGCCGCGGCCCGCCGGGCGAGCGCGGTGAACTCTTCTCTCGGGTACACGGCAAGGCTGTGGTCCTGCCCCTTCGTGACCATCAACCCTCCCGCCAGATCGTCTCGAAACTTCGCAGGCAACGTGAGTCGCCCCTTGTCGTCCAAGCGAGGTGTGTAGGTACCGAGAAACATCTCGATACCTCCCTAACGATCACCTCGATGGTCGGCCCTTCAGTACTGCGCGCTCCACATTACCCCACTTTCCCCCACTTTCAATCGAAACAAGCGGTGATCTGGCTCCCGACTCAGACGATTCCGCAGGTCATTCCAGCTATCACCGCCGTGGAGAACTTTTACGAGTTCTGCCGACACGCGCCCACCCCTGGGACAAACGCCCGAAAACACCCAGCAAACTCCTTGGTGACCCCGTTTGAGGGAGCGCTGTGGGGGAAGACTGTGGGGCGGTGTGGGGGAAGGGGGAAGTCCGATTCGAGGATCATCCGTGACGCGATCGGATACACACGCGAACCGGCGACGCCGCACCATCACGGTGC
>NZ_JBHVDM010000101.1:0-24703 GCF_042802775.1 Nocardia sp. NPDC057455
CTCCGAGGATGCGCGGTGGCGGCGGCGATTCGCGATGGTTTGCCTCGCGATGATTCGAAGCTCGTCGAACGGCGGGTGGGCTGGGTGCCGTTGCCCGCGCCGCACAAGCCGATCCGCGTCGTGGCCGCGCCGTGGTGTGGCGAATCCCGAACCGAGGGGATCGCGACGTCGACGACGGGAATCGGGCACTGCCGTGCGCAGGCCGGTGCGGATGATCGCCAGGACGGGCGAGCGAACGCCGCGTTCCCAGCGGGGCGGCCGGAGCGGCGGAGGGCGTCGTTGCCACAACCGGCCCGGCGATATGGTCTGTGTCATGCTCCGAGCATGCGGTGCCTCGGGCGGCGGTAGCAGGAGCCCGAGTACGCCGCGATCAGCAGCAACGGGCCGGGCATGTGCCGCAATGGAATATCGGACAATTTTGAGACATATCCGGCGCTGTGTCAAGTGTCACAGACAGTTGGATCGCGCTATCGCATGACCGATGTACTTAGGCGAGCTAACGTGTTTGATGAAGGCGCGTTCCCGGACCAAGGAGGTCGTCGTGGCACTGGAAACCCGCGGGGAGCGGCTCATGCGCCGCATCACCAGGCTGTACGCCGAAAACGACGACATCCGCAACGCCATCCCGCGTGCGGACGTCGCCGAAAGGATTCGCGAGCCGGGTATGGGGCTCGCGCAGATCGTCGAGACGGTGATGGTCGGCTACGCCGACCGGCCCGCCCTCGGCCGGCGGGCGACGGAACTGCGGACCGGCGAAACCGGCCGCACGACGCTGACGCTGCTGCCGGAGTTCGACACCATGACCTACGGCGAGCTGTGGGAGCGCGTGCGCGCCGTGGCCGCCGCGTGGCACGGAGATGCGCGCGAGCCGCTCCGAGCGGGCGATTTCGTGGGCATCCTCGGCTTCACCAGCCGCGACTACACCACTGTGGACCTGGCCTGCGTCCACTTGGGACTGGTCGCGGTTCCGTTGCAGTCCGGTGCGCCGGTCGCCCAGCTCTCCGCGATCGTGGAGGAGACCGCCCCACGTGTGCTCGCGGCGACGCCGGAGCTGCTCGACGCCGCGGTGACGTGTGCGCTGTCGCAGGCCGGGCCACAACGGCTGATCGTCTTCGACTACCACTCGGGAGACGACGACCAGCGCGCGGCGTTCGAAGCGGCCCGCGCCCGGCTGGCCGAGGCGGGCAGCTCCGTGCTCGTCGAATCGCTGGACGAGGTGCTCGCGCGCGGCAGGTCGCTGCCGCCCGCACCACTGTTCGTCGCCGAACCGGGTGCGGACCCGCTGGCGCTGCTGATCTACACCTCGGGCAGCACCGGCACACCGAAAGGGGCGATGTATTCCCAGCGGCTGGTCGCCAGGGGATGGGTGAACCGGCCCGATGTCGCCGCGATCAATCTCAACTACATGCCGATGAGTCATGTGGCCGGTCGCGGGTCGCTGACCGGCGTGCTGGCCCGTGGCGGCACCGCCTATTTCGCCGCCGCGAGCGATATGTCCACGCTCTTCGACGACATCGCGCTGGCGCGCCCCACCGAGCTGTTCTTCGTTCCGCGGGTGTGCGACATGATCTTCCAGCGCTTCCGCAGCGAGGTGGATCGGCGCGAGGGGCCGGGCACCGACCGGGCCGTGCTGGAGGCGGAGGTGAAAACCGAACTGCGCGAACATTTCCTCGGCGGACGCATGGTAATGGCGATCTGCGGAAGCGCCCCGGTGTCGGCGGAGATGAAATCGTTCGTCGAGTCGGTGCTCGAGCTGGAATTGCACGATGGATACGGGTCCACCGAGGCGGGCGGGGTGGTCGTCATCGATGAACGAGTGCAGCGGCCGCCGGTGCTGGACTACAAGCTCGCCGACGTTCCCGAGCTGGGCTATTTCCGGACCGACAAACCGCATCCGCGCGGTGAGCTGCTGTTGAAGAGCGCCACCCTGATCTCCGGCTACTACAAGCGGCCGGAGCTCACGGCCGAGATCTTCGACGCCGAGGGCTTCTACAAGACCGGCGACATCGTCGCCGAGCTCGCACCGGATCGCCTGGTCTACGTCGATCGGCGTAACAACGTGCTGAAGCTCTCCCAGGGCGAATTCGTCGCGGTCTCGCACCTGGAGGCGGTCTATGCCACCAGTCCGCTGATTCAGCAGATCTTCGTGTACGGCAGCAGCGAACGCGCCTATCTGCTGGCCGTGATCGTGCCGACCGACGACGTGCTCGGCTGGGGCGATCCCGAGAAGATGAAGACGGCGCTGAGCGAATCGCTGCGACAGCTCGCCAAGGACGCCGAACTGCAATCCTACGAGATCCCGCGCGATTTCCTGATCGAGCACGAGCCGTTCACCGCTGCCAACGGATTGCTGTCGGGTATCGGAAAGTTGCTGCGCCCCAAGCTGAGAGAGCGCTACGAGCCGCGTCTACAGCAGTTGTACGCCGACCTGGCCACCGGGCAGGCGAACGAACTACTCGATCTGCGCCGCACCGCGGCCGATCTGCCCGTGCTCCAGACGGTGAGTCGCGCGGCGAAGGCCGTGCTGGGCTGCGCGGACGCCGATCTGCGTCCCGACGCGCACTTCACCGATCTCGGCGGCGACTCGCTGTCGGCGCTGTCGCTGTCGAACCTGCTGCACGAGATCTTCGAGGTCGAGGTACCGGTGTCGGTGGTGATCAGCCCGGCCAACAAGCTGCGCGAGGTGGCGGACTACATCGCGGCCGTGCGTGAATCGGGCGGACGGGGCGTCACCTACGCGACGGTGCACGGCGCCGGACCGCAGGTCCGGGCCGCCGATCTGACGCTCGACAAGTTCCTCGACGCCCGCACCCTCGCCGAGGCGCCGTCGCTGCCGCGACCCACGGAAACAGCGCGGACGGTGCTGCTCACCGGCGCGAACGGCTACCTCGGGCGTTTCCTGTGCCTGGAGTGGCTGCGGCGGATGCACGACACCGGCGGCACACTCGTCTGCCTGGTCCGTGGCTCCGATGCCGCCGCGGCGCGCAGGCGCCTCGACAGCGCTTTCGATTCCGGAGATCCCACGCTCCTGCGGGACTTCCGGGAGCTGGCCGGCGCGCACCTCGAGGTGATCCCGGGCGACATCGGGGAGCCCGGCCTCGGCCTGGACGACCGGACGTGGGATCGGCTGGCCGAACGCGTCGACCTGATCGTGCATCCCGCCGCGCTGGTCAACCATGTGCTGCCCTACCGGCAATTGTTCGGCCCGAACGTGGTCGGCACCGCCGAGTTGATCCGTCTCGCCCTCACCACGCGGCTCAAGCCGTTCACCTATCTGTCCACGGTCGCCGTGGCCGCGCAAATCGATCCGGCCGTTTTCGCCGAGGACGGCGACATTCGCGAGATCAGTCCGGTCCGCGTGGTGGACGACAGCTACGCCAACGGCTACGGCAACAGCAAGTGGGCGGGTGAGGTACTGCTGCGCGAGGCCAACGACCTGTGCGGACTGCCGGTCACGGTATTCCGCTCGGACATGATCCTCGCCGACCGGCGCTACGCCGGTCAGCTCAACGTGCCGGACATGTTCACCCGGCTGCTGCTGAGCCTGATCGTCACGGGAATCGCGCCGTTCTCCTTCTACCGCACCGACGCCGACGGCAACCGCTCGCGCGCTCACTACGACGGCCTGCCCGCCGATTTCACCGCGGACGCGATCACCGCCCTCGGTGCGACGGCCGGGACCGGCTTCCAGAGTTTCGATGTGCTCAACCCGCACGACGACGGCCGCTCGCTCGACGAGTTCGTCGATTGGCTGATCGCCGCGGGCCACCGGATCGAGCGGATCGCCGACTACAAGGAGTGGTTCACCCGGTTCGAGACCGCCCTGCGGGCGCTACCGGAACGACAGCGCCAGGCGTCCGTGCTGCCCTTGCTGCACGCGTATCGGCGCCCGGCCCCGGCCGTTCGCGGCTCGGCGTTGCCCGCGGCGAAATTCCGCTCCGCCGTCCGAGCCGCGAAAATCGGTGCCGAGCACGACATCCCGCGGATATCTCCGGAGCTCATCGAGAAATATGCCACCGACCTGGAACTGCGCGGCTTGGTGTAGCTGCTAGGAGGGCTTCGGCACGGCATCCAGCAGGGCGTTGGCGATTCGTTCGGCCTGGACCAAGATGTTGGTCTGCGCCGAGATGTAGTCGCCGATGCCTTCGTCCTGTGCGGCCCGCAGATACGGCGGCAGTGGTTGCTGTATCTCGGTGCGAATGACGTTGTCGAGCAGCGGCTCCATCTCGCCGCGCAACGGATTCCCGGTCGCGGCCTGGTTGTCCAGTTCGAGCCGGCCGCCGTCGGTGCTGTAGTCGTAGAGTTCGAATTCCTGCTCGCGCGTCGGATCGATCTGGATCCGGCCGTGCACCCACTGGGAATAGGACGCGAACTTCGCGTCGGCGGTGCGCACCATCGCGACGTGACCAGGGGCATCCTGATTGAACAGGATCGCGGCCTCCTCGATCGATGCCTCGTCGGTTGTGTGCGCGACCCACGGACGGCCCTGCGCGCCCGCGTCACGGCAGAGTGCGGCGATGTCGAGGCGCCCGCTGAGATGTTCGTAGCGTCCGTCGCCGCGCCATTCGTTGCCGCCGGTGCCGATGGTGAGCAGCAGGGGAGTGAAGTCGACGCTGGAGGTCAGCTGATCCCTGGTGGTCGTTCCGTCCACCGGGCTCAGGTAACCGCGCGGGTCGTGGACGTAGAGCGGGACCCGCAGCGCCTCGTCGTAGGCGGCGCCGCCTTTGCCGTGCAGGCCATGGGAGCCGGCGTAGTCGCCGTGGTCGGAGGTGAAGACGACGACGGTGTTGGCGGCGACATCGGGACGCGAGTGCAAAGTGTCGAGCACACGACCGATCTGGACGTCGACCTGCTGCTGCGCCCACAGATACAGGTTGCGCATCTCGATCCAGGCCTGCAAGGCTTCCGGTGTCCCATAGGGAGCCACCCCGAACGCCACCGCCGATACCTCGACCAGCGCCATCTGCAGGCGCGGCTTGCGCGACAGTTGTTCGAGGGATTCGAAGTTGGGTGGCAGCTCGTTCATCCAGCGCGGGATGTCGGCGTTGAATTGGTCGCGACGGGTCCAGCGCGGCCACCATTGGATGTCGTGCGGGTTGACCAGCGACACCGTCGTACACCAGGGCGCGGTGCCGGAATCGTTGTGGAACCAGTCGGTGAACTGGTCGACGATCTTCGGATCCGCTTGCAGCCCTTGCCCCGGCGCACCGTTCGGGGAGGGATAGGTGCCGCCGTGGAAACCGTACGCTTCCAGCGCGCCCGGCGTGCGATCCGGATAGCTGCCGAGATGCCACTTGCCCCAGTACGTGGTGTCGTAACCGTGGTCGCGCAGCATGGAACCCCACGTCGGGAACAGGGGTGACAAAGTCGACTCCGACACGACCATGACCCCGGTCTGCTGCGAGTAGAGGCCGGTCAACAGGCACCCGCGCGCGGGCGTGCAATCATTGGCCGCCGTGTAGTGATTCTCGAACGACACACTGCCCCGGCGGATCCGGGCGATGTTCGGCAAGACGGCGTCCAAGGTCTCCTGATCGGGGAACCACACGGGTGTCCGCATCTCGTCCACGATGATCACCAGGATGTTCGGCTTGTCCGGATCGGTGTCCGCACGCGCTCTACCCGGAGCGGCTCCGGTCGAGACGGCGGCCGCGGCCGTCGCCGAGGTGGCCGCACTGGACAGAAAACCCCTGCGAGTGAACGAGCTCGGCAATGTTCCTCCACGAATGAGTGATGTTCGTCGGGCGAGTGGAACGCGGAGAATCTCGGTGCCGTCACCGTAGCGCCGCCCGGCGCGCGGTTGCCGTACTCCGCTGCGGACACGCCGCCATGTCATCGCCGCAGACGAGCTGGTCGGGGCGTGTTCGCCATTCCGTTGTGTCCCGCAGGCTTGCGACGGCGGCTGTACGCCGCAGGGAGGGCCGGAATCCGGGTTACGGCAGGCCGACCAGGTCGGCCATCGCGTTCATGTGGTGGGCGAAATAGTCCGAGCGGGCATCGACGACTCCGCTCAGCCGGCCGAAGATCTCGAAGTTGAGCAGGCCGAACAGCTGGGTCCAGGCGATGAAGACCCGGTCGAGCACATCCTCGGGCAAGTCGGAGGACTGCTGCTCGATGAGCCGGCGCAGGTCGGCGTGGACGGGCGCGGGCAGTGCGGACGAAAGCGGCGGCGGCGACAGAGTTCGCACACCGGAGTGCGCGATGGCGACAAGCCGGAAGACCACGGCAGCGGCGGGAGCAACGGTATCCTCCGGGGCGTTGTAACCGGGCACCGGACTGCCGTAGAGCAGGCCGTACTCGGCCGGATGGGCCAGTGCCCAGTCCCGTACGGCCGAGCACACCGCCATCCACCGGCCGCGCAGATCGGCGTCGGGCAGCTTCGCGTCGGCGGCTTCGGCTTCGGCGGCCAATGCCCGGTAGGCCTCCATGATCAACGCGGTCAGCAGGTCGTCCCGGCTCGGAAAGTACCGGTAGAGCGCGGACGCCACGATGCCCATATCGCGGGCGACCCCGCGCAGGGAGAGGTTCGCGCCGTCCACCGCCAACCGTCGGCGCGCGGCCGCCTTGATCTCCTCGATCATCTCGGAGCGGACGCGGGCGCGCAGCGACTGAGCGGACATTTCTCCCAGTGTAGGGAACAAGGACCAGCCAGGAGAACGGATGTTCTGAATGTGAACAGTGTTCTTGACTCAGGCGGGTGTTCTGCTTTATGGTTCATCTGTCAATGAGAGAGCAGTGTTCTCTAAATGGAACGTCAGACAGGTTGGATCCTCATGTCCCTGAACGTCGTCATCGGAGCCGGTCCGGTCGGAACGGCCACAGCCCAGCTGCTCGCCGCACGCGGTACCCAGGTGCGTTTGATCACCCGACGCGGTATCGGCCCGGACCACCCGCTGATCGAGCGCGTCGCGGCCGACGCCGCCGACGCCGAGGCATTGATCGGGCATTGCGGCGGCGCGGATGTCGTCTTCCAATGCGCCCAGCCTCCGTATCATCAGTGGGCCACCGCCTTTCCTCCGCTGACCGCCGCGGCGTTGCGAGCGGCGGAAGTGACCGGTGCCGCGTTGCTCAGCGTCGGAAACCTGTACGGCTACGGACAGGTCGACGGCCCGATCAGTGAGCGGCAACCGCTGCGCCCTAACAGCGTGAAGGGTCGGGTTCGTGCCGACATCTGGGCCGAGGCGCTGGCCGCGCACGAAGCGGGCCGCGTCCGCGCAGCCGAAGTGCGCGGGTCGGACTATCTCGGTGCCGGGGCGAAATCGGCGTTCACCATGGTGGCGCTGCCTTCGGTGCTCGCGGGTCGCCGGGCGCAGTTCCCCGCCGATCCGGACGCCGCGCACAGCTGGACCGACGTCGGTGACACCGCCCGCACCCTGGTCGCGGTCGCCGCCGACGAAAGTGCTTGGGGCCGAGCATGGCACACACCGACCGCGCCGCCCATGTCCATCCGTGAACTGGCCGGACTGGCCGCGACGGTAGCGGACGCGCCGCCCGCACGCGTGAGCCGGATGCCTGCCGCGATGCTCTGGGTGGCAGGCCTATTCGATCCCAACGCCCGCGAGATGCGCGAGATGCGCTACCAGTTCGACCGCCCGTTCGTCATCGACTCCTCCGCCGCGACCGCGGCCTTCGGCATCGAACCGACACCCACCGCTGAGTCCCTGCGCGCAACGATCGCCGCCCTTCGTACGGAAGAGTCCACGAGCATGGGCTGAGCTATGGGCTCTGCTCGCGTAGGGGAAGGTTGTTGTCGAGGCGGTGACTTTCCGCCGCATGCCCGGCGCGAGTCCGCGACGGGTCGACGGCCTGAACGGCGCTGTTGTCCACGGCATCGATCAGATGCCAGCGCAGCGCTGTAGCCACATCTACGGGCTCTCCGGTCAGCATCATCCAGGCCGCACGCCAGCGTCCGACGCGTCGCGGGATGCTGACGGTTCCTCCCGCCCCCGGCACGAGCCCCATCTCGATCTCGGGAAGCCGGAAGAACGTCTGCGGTGCCGCGACCAGCCGCCCGGCGAAGGCCGCCATCTCGATACCGGCTCCGATACATGCCCCGTGGACGTGCGCCGAGAACCGGTCGCGCAGCCGGTCGATGACCCGCCACGGCGCGCGTTCGAGTCGCACAAGATACGCGGCGACCAGATCGTCCGCACTCCCGAACTCGTCGAGATCGCCGCCACTACAAAACGCCGGTCCCGAGCCGCGCAGAGTCACCTCCTCGATACCTGGGTCGAACTCGGCGACGCGCAGGGCCTCGAGAAGTTCTTCGCGCAGGCGGAAACTCAGCGCATTGCGGCGCTCCGGATGATCGAGCACCACATTCAAAGCGCTGCCGCCGCGATCCGCGCGAATCAGGGGGCGGTCGGGAACGGTCACCGCTCTCGGCCCGCCCCGCGCCGCCAGCCACCGCTGAAATTCGCTGCCACTCAGCAACATCGAGTAGACCGCGGCCTCGGCGCTCAATCCCGCGGTGGTGTCGAGCAGCACGGTCTCGCGCAGCAAGCGCCCGAGCGCCACACTCGGTCGCGGATTCCGCTGCACCGCCTCCTCGAGCCGGCGCAGCGCCGCCGCGAGATCGGGACAGCCGACCACCGGCGTCGCCGGATCGGTGCTCTCGGCGAGTGTCAGCGTGAGCGCGCGCAGTAACGGTGTCACACGTGCAGTGGCCGGACCGCGCAGGACTCCGATCGTCAAACGCAGCGACCCGGCCAGCGCATCGGCCACCCGCTCGATCCGCTTCGGCGATTCCGCTTCCCAAACGTCCAGGGGGACGATCAGCATCGGATTCTCCGGCGTACCGTCCGGGCGGATCCTCAGTTCCAGTGCGTCCGGATCCAGACTGGGCGCGTCGAAGCTCATCACGCAATCGTGGCACGTCGCCCGCGCCGCGAACGACAACGCCTTCAGCCACGACGTCTCGGCCCTGCCGACCTGTGACGCATCCTGATCGTCCTGCTCCAGCCGAGTCATACGATCGAGCCATGCGCCTTTCCTCAGCATCGGCGGCCGGTCCGTCCGAGCCGGCGGCGGACTGGGCCGAGAGCGGGGTGGTCGCAGTGACCGGCCATGCGGACGGACCGGTCCTGGTGCCACCGGGGCGAGCAGCGACCCGTGCCCGCGAGTTGTCGTCCTGGATCGGCTCGGTCGGTGGACAGAAGATCGCCCTCGACGGGGCGCGCTTGCTGGCCGAACGCGCGGCGCTCAACCATCTGCGCCGCCGCGGAACCGTCTCGGCGGGTGGCAAGTGCCGCTTGCTGCGCACCGCCGACGGGTGGGCCGCCGTCTCCTGCGCTCGCCCCGACGATCCGGCTCTGCTCGGGGCGTTGATCGGTGCAGCGATCGACGCCGAGAACCCATGGCCTCCGGTCACCGACTGGGTGGGGCGGCACGCCGGTGCCGAGCTGGCCGAGCGCGCGGAACTACTCGGGGTGGCGGCGGCTCCGATTCTGCGTCCCGTACGCCCGGCCGTCCCGGAACCCCACGCACCGCGGCCCGTCGAAGGGCTTTTGGTCGTCGACTTCAGCGCCTTGTGGGCGGGCCCCCTCTGCGCCCATCTCCTCGGCTCGGCGGGCGCGCGAGTGGTCAAGGTGGAAACTCCGAACCGGCCCGACGGCGCTCGGCGCGGCAACCCGGATTTCTACGCTCTCCTCCATCACGGCCACGAGTCGGTCGTTCTCGATCCCACCGACCCCGCCGGACGGCGAGCCCTCCTCGCCCTCGTCGACGCCGCCGACATCGTCATCGAAGGATCCCGTCCCCGCGCCCTGGCTCAGTTCGGAATCGACGCCGACGCCGCTGTCGCTCGCGGGGCGTGCTGGATCTCCATCACTGCTGCCGGACGGCGATCGAGCCGAATCGGCTTCGGGGACGACATCGCCGCCGCCGCGGGCCTCGTCGCCTACGACAGCACAGGTGCACCGGTGTTCGCGGGCGACGCCATCGCCGACCCGCTCACCGGTATCACCGCCGCGGCACTCGCCATGTCCGTGCCGCCCGGCGGAGGGGGAATGTTGTGGGACATCTCGATGACCGACGTCGTCGCGGCCACGCTCACGCCCGAGCCGGTTCCGGCGACACTGCGCCGCGGCGACACCTGGTACATCGACACCCGCACAGGGCCGGTCCCGGTCCGCGACCCCACGCCGCGGATACCAGCCGGATCCGCCGCGGACTCCGGTGCGGACACCGCGCGGGTGCTCGCATCGCTACAAATCCCGGCGCCATAACAGACCGCTGCCGGTTGTGGCCGGCGCGAAGGCCAGTGCGGAATGCGCTGCGGTGTGCCGCTAGCGGATTCCAGGTGTCGCCGGGTGCGGGCCGACGCAGCCGAGGATGAAGCAGCCCGGTGGCCAATTCGCGAACGGCGCGGACATGGGTTTGCCCAGGCAGGACAATGGGTTGCAGCCCGGGTATGCCTTCGGGCCGATACCGAGTGCGGCGAGGGTCGCGTCCGGATTCGAGATCATCGGATCGGACAGCTGGACATCCGATTGCTGTTCGTAGGGCGCCGCGGCGGGTATGCGGGGTTCCAGGAAGGCGGCGCCGACCGCACGCAGGACATCGTGCGGGAAGCTCAACGCGCTGCCCGGAACCGTGACGCCGGTCCAACTGACCATCAATTCAAGGCTCGGCACGACGAAGTTGTCCTGGCGCATCATTCCCGACATCTGCATCGCATCCGGCGGCAGACGCACCCCCGGTTACCACCTCGGGGGCCCCTACTTGTAGGGGCGGACCTGCACCGTCACCGCAGCCGCCTGCGCCGGACGAGGTGGAAATAGCCGGATCGTCTGCTGGTCGCCGAAGGACATGTGCTCGGCGGGTCGCCGTGTTCGGCTAGTCCACAACGGGTTCCGGGGGAGGCGCCACTCGCTGATGGATGGTCAGCAGGACATGGTCGAAGCGGGTGCGTTGCTGAACCAGCGCGCCGCTCATCTCCACAACGTCGGCGACGAGCTGCTCGGCCAGCGTGCGGAGCTTGATGTTGGTTTCCTGCGAGCGCCAGCGCAGCACCCGGAACGCCTGATCGGCGTTGACGCCATAGACGAACATCACGATGCCCTTGGCCTGTTCGATCACCGCGCGGGCGTCGATCACGTCGGGTAACAGGTCGTCGAGAGCTTCCTGGAGGTTGCCCTCGAGTGTCTGGGTGACATCGATGAAGTGACCGGCGGAGCCGACCACGGTGCCGTGCTCGTCGAACAGCTGATCGCCGATGACGATCACGTCGTGCGTCTCACCCTCGGTGTCGATGATCCGGTGACGGGTGCAGAACGGCGTCGCGGTCTCGATGGCGTTCGCGAGCGCCTCGGCGACCCGTTCGCGGTCGTCGGGGTGCTGGTGGCGCTGCAAGAGCGCGGTGGAAGGCTCGACCTCCCCTGGTCCGTACCCGTAGATCGCGGCCGCGTCGTCGGACCATTCCCACCGCTGGTCCGCGAACCAGAATCGAAAGCTGCCGATGTCGGGGCAACCGCCGAGCATCTTGCGTGCAGTCTCCTGCTCGCGTTGTCCCATCTCAGTCACCGGTCCAGTATGGCTCGGATTCATGCGCAGGTCAGGCGGGAGGTACAGCGTTGTGTGGCCCGCGCCTCCCGCACCGGGGCCGCAGCATCGCCGGGCCCGAGGGAAAAGTGAAACACGAATGGCCGCGAACTCGGGAATCGCTCGGCCATCCGACGTCCGAAATCGGCCATCCCATTGCTCTCTCCTGGCTACGGAGGGCTAGCGTCGACAGTGTCGCCGCTGCCGATCCCGACGTGCGGGGTGGGCTCGTCCCGGCAGACTTCGGGCCGGCGTGACCATCACTCGATGACCGAACCCGGCCGACCGGGTTCCGGACGAGGAGGCAATAGACCATGCCGAAGATTCTTTTCGTGATGACCGGAGCCGACCACTGGACTCTGGCCGACGGGACCGAGCATCCGACCGGCTTCTGGGCCGAGGAATTCGTGGTGCCCTTCGAGAAACTGAAAGGGGCGGGCCACGACATCGTGGTGGCCACCCCTGGTGGCGTCGTACCGACCGTGGACAAGAGCAGCCTGGCGCCCGACGCCAACGGCGGTCAGGAGAACGCCGACCATCGGTCACACGTGATCGACACGAGCGCCGAGCTGAACAACCCCGTCGACCTGGCGGAGGTGGACCTCGCCGACTACGCGGCGGTGTTCTACCCCGGCGGGCACGGACCGATGGAAGACCTCGCCGTCGACGCCGACTCCGGGCGGTTGCTCGCCGCCACCCTGGCATCGGGCAAGCCGCTGGCGGTGGTGTGCCATGCGCCCGCGGCTCTACTCGCCGCCGAGGGAGAAGACGGTGCGAGCGTCTTCGCGGGCTATGCCCTGACCGGATTCACCAACGCCGAAGAGACCCAGGCGGGCTTCGCCGACAAGGCGGCATGGTTGTTGCAGGATCGGCTCGTGGCTATCGGCGCCGATTTCCGCGAGGGTGATCCGTGGGCCCCGAATGTCGTGGTGGACCGCACTCTGATCACCGGCCAGAATCCGGCGTCCTCGGCTGGTGTGGCCGACGAATTGCTGAAAACGCTCTCCTGACCACATGAATCTCTCCCGGCGTTCATCCGGTCGGGTCGTCCGCCTGCCGCGCCGGTCTCAGGGGCGGTGATAGGCCGGTGGCAGGCGGTACCCACGGTCGGACAGCAGCGTGCGCAGCACGTCCGGGCGATTGGTGATGAGGCCGTCGACGCCGATGTCGAGCAGGGTGGTCATGGTGGGCCGGTCATCGACCGTCCAAGGAACCACCCGCATGCCGCGGCGATGTGCGGCGCGGACGAGGTCGATCGTGGTGAAGGGTTGGTAGTCCGCGGTGGTGACGGTGGCGTTCTGGGGAGTGCCGTGTACCGGCGAGACCGCGGCGGCGCCGATGGCGGCGGCGGCCGCGACGAACTTCTCCTGCAACGATCCTGGGAAGTCGTCGATATCCATGCCGCCCAGCCACGGCGAGCCGCCGGGTTCGCCGGCTCGCAACTTCGGCTGGCCATCGGTCAAGGCGACGATCGGCAGCTCGGGCGCCGCCTCCCGCAGCCGTGTGAGGGCACCGAAGTCGAAGCTCTGGATGGTGACCTGCGGGGCGATTCCCGCCCGGCGGATCTCCGCCACCACGACGTCCGCGAACTGCTCACGTGGCGCGGTCTGCTCCGGGGCGGCTGCCTCGACCTTGGTCTCGATGTTCAGCCCGACCTGATCGGCGCGATAGCCGCGCACGAGGTCGAATACCTCCGCCAGCAACGGTATCCGCGCCCCCGGAGCCCTCCGCTGCTCGGGTTGGTCTGCGGACGGGACCGAACCGCAATCGATCGTCCGGACCTGAGCCAGGGTCAGCTCCCGGATGTAGGTGGCTCCCGGCACATAGGGGAACTTCGGGTCGCCCGGAACGGCGGGCGCCGTGTCCGCGCACTTCGCCGGATTCGGATCGCGGTCGTGCGTGACCACCGCATACCCGTCCGCGGTGATCTGCACGTCCAACTCCAGCGTGCTGACCCCGAGTTCCAATGCGTTCGCGAACGCAGGCAGCGTATTCTCCGCCACCAGCCCCAGCCCGCCCCGATGGGCTTGTAGATCGAACGCGGCCGGACCATCGGCTGCCACCGGCCCCACACCGGCCGTCAGAACACCGGCCGCCAGAATTCCCGCCACCGCACCCGCCGCGCACATTCGCCACACCCGGTACATCCTCTCGCTGGACGGTCACACACGGGTGAAGAAGTGGTGAACAGCGATCAGCCGCGATGAGATTCGCTCACCGAGCACGTCATGGTCGATCCGCTGGTCGAAGAAAAGTACATCCAAGCCGGCGGGTGGCCCCGCTGGCCGCGAGCACGAGCCAACCGCGAGCCGGCCGGACCCCTTCTGCATTCATATTCGAAGATCAGCGTCTCGTGGCCACGCGATCCCGGGCAATGGCGCGGTGCGTGGCGGGTTGACCTCGGTGACGCGGGCGGGCATGGTGTGCCGTGGTCATGTCGGCAGCAATTCGGCGGCCGCTGTTCCGTGGTGGACGGACCCGAGCATCTCAGCTCTGCTGGTGCGGTATTCGGCCGGGTGGAGGGCAGGTGCGGGGGAGAACGGGCGGGGTGTCTCTGTAGGGGGGCCTGCGGTCCTCGGGGGTGTCCTCAGATCGCCAGGCGCGCCGCGATGCCATCGAGGACAGAGTCCAGGCCGATCTCGAACTGCCACTGCACGTCGTCCTTGCGGTCGGCGTCGTGGATATAGCGTGCGTACATCGGGTAACGGCCCGTGTTCATGAGCCAGGTCATCTGTGTGGCCAGTCCCGCGCGGGCCTCCTCGCGGGTGGACCATCCGCGCACGTGGAGCATCTGACTCAGCCTGACCTCCGAGTCGACCGCGCCGTCCACATAGGCGGTGACGGTGCTGTAGACCGCCATGGCGGTGTCCACGTCGAGCCCGAGACCGTCGAGCGCGACGAGGGCCGCCTCCGTCACGGCCAACTGGTTCGGGGTCGGCGCGCCGCACGCCACCCGCGTCACCCAGGAGTGTGCCAGCAGGACCTCCCTTATCCGCAGGGCAACGGACCGTATGGTCGCGCGCCAGCCGTCCTTGTCGTCGGGCAGAGCCAGCTCCCCGTAGACGAAGTCGACCATCAGCTCGAGTAGCTCGTCCTTGCCGGTGACGTAGCGGTAGGCGGCCATGGGGGCGACACCGAGTTCGGTGGCCAGACGGCGCATGGTGACCGCGTCGAGTCCCTCGGCGTCTGCGAGAGCGACAGCGACCTCGGCGATCCGTCGGGGAGTGAGGGTCGCGCGGGGAGCAGGCGTCGGCCGTTCGATGCGCTCCCATATCGAGGCGGGGTCCTTGTCCTCGCTTGCCGACTGTCCCTCCTGGGAGGCCATCGCTTGGATTCCTTCCGTCGAATGATGCCGTGTACATCGTAACCGGAGTGGACAGAGTACACAAAGATGTGTACGTTGTATTTTATGGATACATCGTACACATGGTCGAGGGGTTTTCGTGGCTGACTCGACTGCCGACATCCTGCGCACCGCAGTGATCATCGGCAGCACCCGGGACGGACGGTTCGGTCCGGTCGTCGCCGACTGGATCGCCGGACATATCGCTCAGCGCGAGGACATGACGGCCGACCTGATCGACCTCGTCGAGACGCCCCTGCCGACCGTTTTCCCGGCGTTCGGGCAGACTCCGTCCGATGAGGTCATGGCACAGCTGGGCGCCGTGTCGCCGCGGCTGGCCCAGGCTGACGCCTTCGTGATCGTCACTCCCGAGTACAACCACAGCTTCCCCGCGTCGCTGAAGAACGCCCTGGACTGGCACAACGAGCAGTGGCACGCCAAGCCGGTCGGCTTCGTCTCCTACGGCGGCCTGGCCGGCGGGCTGCGCGCCGTTGAGCATCTTCGAGTCGTGCTCGCCGAACTCCACGCGGTCACGATCCGCAACACCGTCAGCTTCCACAACTACGGCGAGGTCTTCGGTGTCGACGGCAAGCCTTCCGGCCCCGGGTGCGACGTCGCAGCCGAAGCCATGCTCGATCAGCTCAGCTGGTGGGGGCAGTCCCTGCACGAGGCGAGACGCGTCCGCCCCTACGCCGTCTGAGATCGCGTCAGCGATGAACGACGCCGACTGACATTCCCGCGCTTCTTCTTCCAGATGGACGACAGATCCTGGGTGTCCCCGACCGGGGGCGACCTCGAGCACTACTGCCCCCGACTCCTATCAGCGGCCGAGGCGGAACTCCGGCCAACCCCCGGTTCCATACGCCCAGACTGCCGACCGCACGGCCTGAAATCCCTCGTCGCAGCACGGTCTGCCTCTATCGAAAGCGAACAACGATGCCCACGAATGCCCTCGAACGTGCCAGGGACATCCTGGTCCGTCCTTTCTCCCTGGGCAGCCTCACGTTGTCCAACCGCGTCGTGATGGCGCCGATGACGCGCGAGTTTTCCCCCGGAGGTGTGCCGGGCCACGACGTGGCGCAGTACTACGCCCGGCGGGCGGCCGGCGGTATCGGTCTGATCATCACCGAGGGCACCTATATCGGCCACGGCTCGGCGGGCAACAGTGCCCGGGTCCCGCACTTCTACGGGGACGAGGCTCTGGCGGGCTGGTCGGCCGTGGCCGAGGCGGTCCATCAGGAAGGAGGCCGGATCATGCCGCAGTTGTGGCACGTCGGAATGGATCGCACCGTCGGCAATCCGCCGATCCCCGAGGCTTCGCGGATCGGCCCTTCCGGCATCGCCCTGGACGGCGCGAACTCGGGCCGAGAGATGACCCCGGCGGATATCGACGATGTGGTCGCCGCGTACGCCTCGGCGGCGGCGACTGCCGAGGTACTGGGCTTCGACGGTGTCGAGATCCACGGTGGCCACGGCTATCTGATCGACCAGTTCCTGTGGGCCCACACCAACCGGCGCACCGACGCCTATGGGGGCGACATCGTGGGGCGTACCCGTTTCGCTGCTCAGATCGTGGCCGCCTGCCGAGACGCCGTCTCCGGCGACTTCCCGATCTCCTTCCGTTTGTCTCAGTGGAAAGTGAACCACTACCAGGCGCGGATCGCCGACACGCCGCAGGAACTGGAGACCATGCTCGGCCTGCTGGCCGACGCCGGCGCCGACGCCTTCCACTGCTCTACCCGGCGTTTGCAACTCCCCGAGTTCGAGGGTTCCGACCTGAACTTGGCGGGCTGGGCCAAGAAGCTTTCCGGAAAGCCCGCCATCAGCGTCGGCTCGGTGGGCCTCAGCAACGAGTTCCCTCAGATGTCACTAGGCGAAGCCACGGACATCGGCGAGCTGCTCGACCGCATGGAGCGCGACGAGTTCGACCTCGTGGCGGTCGGCAGAGCCCTGCTGGGAGATCCTGAGTGGCTGGCGAAGGTCCTCGCCGGCCGCATCGACGAACTCACCCCCTTCCACGGGGGCCTCCTCGGCAGTCTGCGCTGAGCGCGGATCCACCGATCTTTTGGTGACGATAATTCAAGGATTGGAGCAAGGCAGAATGCAAACCCGACCTACTCTCGGTGATCCCTCGCGCGCTCCCACGGCTCACGAGGTAGCCTCACGGTTCGCCGAAGGGCTGCAAAAGTCAGGCGCGGCAGGCGACGCGGATGGCTACGACGCTGCTTTCGCGGCAGATGTGGTGTGGGGCAGTCCATATGGCGCGTCGGTGACCGGCTACTCCGAATTGAACGCCATTCACCGCCGCTTGATGAAAGCCCAGGTTGCGCCGCCGTCACACTTCGAAGTTGTCGGCGCGACTTCGCCCGCGCCAGGGATCGTGCTGACCCAAATCCGCAGGCTCGCCGCCGAAGCGGGCGGATTCTCCGAGATCGCCATGTATGTACTGATCGAGAAGGATGGCAGCTGGTGGCTCGCGGGGGCACAGAACACGCCGATCACGAAGGCCGCGAACCGGTCTGGGTGACGGGCGGCGACTGCGCCGCCCGGATACGTTGGCCAGCGCGCTATGGGTGCCCACGGTTACTGCGTCGGTGGTGCGAAGGACAACCTGTCGAAGACCAGCACGCTCGCTACGATTTTTCCGTCGCGGACGGTGAAGCATTCGGCGGCCGGTGCCGTGCTGGTCGTCGCCGTGTGTGGGTAGTAGAACAGTGCTACCTGGTCGCCGTCGGCGAAGCTGGCGACATCGGTGAGCCCGGTCAGGTTCGGTGCGAACCCCGCCAGGAAGGCCCGGTAGGTGTCTTTGCCGGTGAGGTCGCCTCCCGGTGCGCGGCACACGATGCCGTCCGCCACGTGCGTCATGGCCGCATCAATGTCTCCGCTGGTCCAGGCCCGGTGGTATGCCAGGACGGCCTGTTCGGCGGCGGAATCGGATGTCATACAAGTACTCCTTCGCGATCGAGTCGGATACCGGCTGGACGCGATGTTCGATCGGCACCCAATCGTCTTCTCCGGCGTCGCCTCCAGGTGCGGCGATGCGAAGGCGGGACAGGAAGTGCGTCCACCCGTCAGCGTGGCCGGGCAGGCTGACGGGTGGCAGTTGCGAATGCACTAGGTCGACGCGAGTGCCCTGCTCGGTCGGGGTGAGGGTGAACTCCACCGTAGAAGCTCCCGGTGGCAAGTCAGTGCTTCCCGCATGGCCCCAGGAGACCACCACCCGGTGCGGCCGCTCGACTTCCAAATATTCCCCTCGGATCGGGTGGCCGGCGATATCGACCGCGAATGTGCCCCCGGCCTGCGGGTCGAGCGTGGCGTGCTGGCCCATCCACGCAGTCATTCCCGTTTCGGTTACCAGGTAGTCGAACACCGCGTCCGGTGCTGCCTCGATCTCGATCGACGTCGCGTATTCAGCCATCGTTGCCACCATCGCGGAGCTCGATAGCGGCCTTGAGCGCAGCGAGCTTCGCCGGCCAGAAGTCATCCAGGTACGCGCGTACCGCTGCCAGCCCATCGGTATTCACCGCGAACAAATGACGAGTGCCATCGCGGGTACTGCTGGCCAGCCCGGCCGCACGCAGCACCCCGAGGTGATGCGATGTCGTCTGTTGAGACAGCCCGACTTCCTCAGCGATCTGCCCAACGGCGCGTGGGCCGGTCCGGACCGCCGCCAGAATGGCCCGGCGGTTCACGTCCGCCAGCGCACGCAGCGCCTGGTCGACGTCTCGGTCGGGCTCCGCGTGCATGGGACTCCTGTGGGTAACGGATTGACACCACCGTAGCACAAATAGAAATTTGTACATATGTCTGCGCGTACTTGACCGGGGATCGCCGCAACTGCCCGCCCGTTTGCCCGGGTATCGCTAGTTCTGGGAAGCAGGCGTGTTCGTGCTGGCAGGGTGTGCCGTAGGGGCGGCCGCAGGAGCAGGTGCCGGAGTCGTCGACTGCTTTGCACGAGCGCTTCGGTCGGGTCACCGTCGACGCCGAGTTCGACGATGCCGACCACGCTCACCCCGCCCGCGACCAGGTGGATCAGGGAGCCTTCCTCGAACTGCACGAGTCCGGCCAGCCGGGTGTGGTCGGGCAGGTCACGGCCACCCCAAACCTCGAGCGTGCGACCGAGCGGGCTGGTCGGGGCGGATTCCAGTCGCTGGGCGCGGTCGGGGAGGGCTCGTGGTGTCCGATGACGCGCAGCCGACGATGGTGAGGAGTATCGCGACCGCGGCTGCTGCCGCCGGTGGCGAGGATGCGGCGCAGCGCTCAGCTGAGGCCGTATCCGAGTCCGAACGTGACGGCCAGCCATCTGAGGAACGCGTGGAGGCCGACACCGAGATCGAGGCGGAAGGGGTCCATCGATCTCATCTCCTTCCGAGGTCGAATCTTTTGCGGTTCCCCGACCTGTTCATGATTTTATCGCTGGTCACAGTCTTGCCGCATCATTGATCGGCACTGCTGGGAGGTTGGGCGGTGCGGTCGGTGGCGCGGCCGCGGCCGAGGGGGAACGGGAGGGTGGTGGGGTCGCCGGGGCGGTGGGCCTCGATGAGTTCGAGGTGGGGGCGCGGTCGAGATCTACTCGGTGGGGCCGGGACACTGGCGAGATTCTGGCTCGTTCGATCGAGCAGAATGAGAGCGTCTATTTCTAGATTCCCCCTGGCCGGCAATCAAACGTACTCGTGGACCGCTGATCACCCATCGGTGCACTGACCACTATCCGGCCAGCTGCGATGTTCGGAAAGATCGCGACAACCTGAGCTTCTGCGGTGAGTGTGGTGGCGGAGGGAGTTTTCGCGGGGGTGCGGTGTGGGTATGTCGTCGCCGAGGTAGTGCTGTCCGCGTGGAGGTCGGTACTAGGCGAGCGGAAGGAGGGTGCAGGGTGGGCGTTTCGACACTGGATCCGGCGCGTACCGATGAACGCGTGGACGGCGCTGTCATCGAGTTGGATCTCGAGGCCGTGTCGTTGGGGCAGCTGCGGGCCGCGGTGCGGCGCCTGCTCGAGGATTCAGCCGGCATCGGGGTCGAGGACGCGGTGCAGGTATGTGATGAATTAGCCAGCAACGCCGTCGTGCACGCCCGCGCCCCACGCGGGTGCCGATTGATCGTGGCCGGCCACGGCTGGTTCCGCGTGGAGGTCGACGACGCCTCACCCGGGCCGGCACGGATTCGTCGGCCCGATCACACCGGCGGGCGCGGGTTGATCCTGGTCGACCAGCTCGCCACCCGCTGGGGTGTTGACGATCACGGCGGCGGCAAAACCGTGTGGGCCGAACTCGGCACCCGGTGCGGCGGCTGGTGACGTTCAGTCGGGTGCGATGCGGGTTGGTCTTGTCGGGAGAGTTCGGCGTCGAGTTCGAGGGCTTCGGCGAGTGGATCTTCCAGGATGATGATCCGGCACGCCGCCTCCAGCGGCTCGTCGAACGGCTGGGTTTGTTCGGCCATCTCTTCGACCGCCGGGGCGGCGCGTCCGAGGAACGGGCCGACGACTTCCGGGACACTGCGGTGGCGCTCACTCAGTTGGGCATCGCGATTTGCGTGGCCGTGCAAGAACAATGGGAAAGCCAGTCCGCCACCTCCCGGTGATTGACCGGCGCGCGGTGATGGGGGAGGGTGGAGCGATGGCGGGAGGCGAGCTGCGTCACGGGGTCGAACTCTCCAATCTCGATCAGCCGTTGTTCGACGAGGCCGAGGCGAGCAAACGGGATCTGGTGGACTACCTGGACTTCGCCGGGGAGCGGTTGCTGGGGGTGCTGCGCGGACGGCCGCTCTCCGTGGTGCGTGTGCGGCCGGGACAGGAGCCGTTCACCCAGAAAAACCTCCCGAAATACACGCCGGAGTGGGTGGCGCGGACGAAGGTTTGGGCGGAGAGCTCGCGGCGGGAGATCACCTACGCGCTCTGCGACGACCTGCGGACCCTGATTTGGTTCGGTAATCAGCGGGCGGTCGAGTACCACCCGAACCTGTTCCTCGCGAGATCGGCACCGGAACCCACCCATCTCGTGCTCGATCTCGATCCGTCACCGGGACAGACTTTCGCCGACGCCGTGGCAGGTGCCCGGCTGATCCGGGAAGCGCTGATCGCGGACGGGCTGTCCGGAGCGGTGAAGACGAGCGGTTCCAAAGGATTACATGTGTTCGTGCCGGTGGTCCCGGGGATCGATGTCGAGGACGCGGCCGCGGCGACGCGGGCTGTGGCGGCGCGAGCCGAGCGGATCGATCCGTCGGTCGGCACGACAGCGTTCATCCGGGAAGACCGCCACGGCAAAGTGTTTCTCGACGCCACCCGTGCGGGTGGTGCCACCGTGGCCGCCGCCTACAGTCCGCGTATCCGTCCGGGTGTCACCGTGTCGTTCCCGCTGCGCTGGTCGGACCTCGACAATGTGGCGCCGACTGATTTCACTGTGCGCACGGTGCCGGGCCTGCTCGGCGACAACGATCCATGGCAGTCGGACATGCCTGCCCCACAGCAGCTTCCTCCGGACCTGGTCGCCGAGGGCCACACGATACCGGTGGCCAGAGTGCAGGCGATGCACGAAGGCAAACGGCGCGCTCGCGCGCGCCGTGCGGACACGCCGCCGGCCGGTTGACACCGATTCGGTGCCTCCGTGAGAGCGTCACGCGAGACAGACCAAGAACGCGTTGACGTTCACGGCGGGCGGAAGAATCAACGGTAAGCACGGCGGGGCCGAGAACCCGGCCATGGTTTCGTGTCGTTGCTCCGGGGCCGGAGCGGGCGCCGGTTCGGCCGTGGCCGAAGCGGTGGCGATGGCGATGGCGGGGGCGATCAACAGGGCAATCGCTCCCGCGCACAGCTTCTTGTTCATCACGAACCTCGCTGACGTCGGTGCCGGGCGCCTCCTTCCCGGCGATTTCATCTGCTGACTGATGTTCGGGCCGCCGGATGGTGGGCCCGGCGACTCGGCGGGCTACTCACCCGCCATGATCGATTACCTCCCTCCCCGGTGGTTCTCCGCAAGGGTTGGAGGAAATCCGCACCGGAGTGGGTGCATCGGACGCAACGTCGTCCCACTCCCACCCTGGACGGGTTATTCTCCAATGCAGAGAATCTCGATCTCGGAGACGCCTGGCGGAGGGAGATGCGATGTCGGCACCGAGCACGCGCGAAGCGACCGTGGGTGCGCTGCGTGAGGAGTTGCGCAGATATGCGACCCAGACTGTGGTTTTCCATTCGGCGGTCGCCGCACGGCTCGGGATCACGGTCACCGACCTCAGTGCGCTGAACTTGCTCAGCATGCTGGGGCCGCTCACGCCCGGGCAGTTGGCGGACCGGCTGGGCGTCACTCGGGGCGGTGCGATCACCACGGTCGTCGACCGGTTGGAACGGGCGGGATACGTCCGGCGAAGCCGGGATTCGGAAGACCGGCGGCGGGTGCGGGTCGAACTCGTCGCGGTGCGGGCGGAGGTGGCGGTGGCCCCCCTGTCCGGCGAATTCGCCGCGTTGGACGGGAGTTTGCCGGAGGATGGCACCGCACTGCTGACGCTGCTGACTTTCGTCCGCGACGTCAACGCCGCGCTCGTCCGCGCGACCAGCCGCGTCTCCGAGGTGCACGTCGTCTGAAGGTTGCGCCCCCTGCCGCTGAATTGCTACTTTCAAAAATGAGAATAATATTCTCAGTGTGGTGCGCGCGATGCTGCGACAGGGAAGAGGGCCGAGATGCTGTTCGAGTTCGACGCCGACCAGCGACTATTGCGCGAGACAGCGCGGGAAGTCACGGCGAAGCAGTGTCCACCCGCACTGATCCGGGACATCGTCGACAAAGAGCTCGAACCCGGCCCGCTGTGGCAGACCTACGTCGACATCGGCTGGACCGAACTGACGGATCCGGCCCTCGGCGTCGAATTGGCTATCGTGCTCGAAGAACTGGGACACGCCACCGACCCCACTCCCTTCTTGGCGTCGATGACCCAGTTCGCGCCGCTCGTTCCGAGCGTGGGGCGGGTCGAACGGCCGTGCGCGGCGGTGTATTCCGGCATCGTCGCCAGGCGCGACGGCTCGGGATGGCGGTTGGACGGCACCGCGCGCAACGTGCTCGACGGCGATCGTGCGGAGCGTTTCGCCGTGGTCACCGATGCCGGTGTGTTCGTCGTGCCCGCCGAGGCGGTGAGCGCCGGCCGCATGTCTGTCTTCGATCCGGTGCTGCACGTCGCGGAGGTCCGCTTCGCCGGTGTGCGGGTCACCGACGGGGATCGCAGCGACGCCGATCCCGAACGCGCCCGGCAGCACGCGCTCACCGGGCTCGCGCTGACCACCGTCGGCGCCTGTCAGCGCATTCTCGATCTCGCCTTGGAGCATGTGCGTGGCCGTCGGCAGTTCGACACGCTCATCGGCTCGTTCCAGGCGGTGCAGCACAAGGCAGCCGATATGCACATCGCCATCGAGCGGGCCCGCGCGCTGGGCTTCTTCGCCGCGTTGTGCCTGGCCGCCGACGACCCGCGGCGGCGCATGGCGGCGTCGATGGCCAAGGCCTCGGCGGGGGAGTGTCAGGCGCTGGTCTTCCGCCACGGTCTCCAGCTGTTCGGCGCCATGGGTTTCACCTGGGAGAACGATCTACAGTTCGCGCTCAAGCGGGCCAAGGCCGGCGAGTTGATGCTCGGCGGCGCGACCGAGCACCGGGCGCTCATCGCGGAGGAGTACCGTGCAGCTCACCTTTGATCCCGATGTCGAGGCGTTCCGCGCCGAATTCGTCGCCTTCCTCACCGCTCATCTGCCGAGCGAAGCCAAGGCGGTGGAGCGCTCTCGTTCCAGCGCGCACGTGCCGGAATGGGCGCGGCGCTGGCAACGTCTGCTGTTCGACAACGGCTGGCTGCTTCCGGCGAATCCGCCGGAGTTCGGCGGGCGCGACGCCACGGTGCTGCAGCAGTACGTGCATCTGGAGGAGCTGTCCAAGCGGCGGATCTACCACAGTTTCAATCCGCAGGGGGTCGGAATCGTAGCGGCCTCGTTGCTGTCGTTCGGCACCGAGGAGCAGAAGCGTCGCTGGGCAGTGCCGATCCTGCGGGCCGAGATCACCGCCGCGCTGGGGATGAGCGAGCCGGGAGCGGGTTCGGACCTGGCCTCGCTGCGCACCAGGGCGGTGCGGGACGGGGACGAGTTCGTGGTCGACGGCCAGAAGGTGTGGACCTCCGGCGCGCATGACGCCGACGTGCTGCTGACCTTCGTCCGCACCGATCCCACGGCACAGAAGCACCGGGGAATCAGTGTCCTGCTGATCCCGACCGACTCGCCCGGAGTGACGCGGCGCCCGTTCCCCTCGGTGTGCTCGCCGGACGACTTGGATTTCAACGAGGTCTACTTCGAAGGAGTCCGGGTCCCCGCGGAGAACCTGATCGGCGCGCCGAACCAGGGCTGGTCGGTGGCCACCGGTTCGCTCGGTCACGAACGCACGCTGCTGTGGCTGGGCTACGCCGACCGCCTGCAGGATCTGCTCGGGGACTTCCGGCCCCGGACCGTATTCGACCGCGACGCGTACGCGAAGCTGGTCATGGACGCGCACGCCCTGCGGTTGCTCGGGTCCGCGGCCTTGGCGCGGGAGGCGCGCGGCGAGCAGGACGTGCCCGCTCTCTCGATCCTCAAAGTGCTCGGTTCGGAAGCCGTGCAATCGGCGTCGGAACAGGCGCTGAACGCCGTCGGGGTGAACGGCCTGGCCCACCCTGCGATGAGCTCGCGCCCGAATCCCCTGAATCTGGACCACTTCTCCGCCGGTTGGTTCGAGCGCTACATCCGGAGTTTCGCCGGCACCATCGCCGGCGGCACCTCGGAGATCCAGCGGACGATCATCGCCGAGCGAGTGCTCGGCCTGCCAC
>NZ_JBHVDM010000102.1:0-24653 GCF_042802775.1 Nocardia sp. NPDC057455
GATCGGTCGCCCGTCGGGTTGGCGGCAATCGATCCAGCGGCCATCTGGTCCGCCGCGCCCCGGTCCGGGCGCCGCACCAGGTGGCCGTCATCGCATCCGGGCGTAAAACGAAACATCGAGTGGCGCGGCAACTTTCCGTCAGCGGCGGCGAACTTCGCAGGCCACGCCATCGTGGTCGCTATCCAACTGTGGTCTGTAGCCGGGCTCGCCGCGGCGCAAAGGCGCGGCGCCCGCGGCGCGAGCTGCGTCGCAGTCGGGATAGAAGACACTGGCAGATGAAGGAGGCCGGGGCGGAGCCGGTGCAGCGGTCGGAGTCGGCGCCGGTGCGGGGGGCGGAGCCGGCACCGCAGTTGGTGCGGGAGCCGGGGTAGACGCAGGGGCTGGAACGAATGGTTGAGGTGGGGGCTGCTCGACGGTGATGGTTGCCGTTGGCGTTGTGGACGCCGCAGTCGTCTGCGTGGCTGGTGCTGGAGTGTTCGACGGCGGCGTGGTGGTTTCGTGTGACTGTTTTTCGGGGGTGATGACGCCGATCAACAACAGAACCAGGAATGACGCAGCAAGCAGCCCGCCGGCCTGCTTGCGGTTGCGGATACGAGCCCAGTCGAGATGTCCTCGTACAAGACCTATCCCGCCGACAACGACCATCGCCAGCCACACGAACACCAGCAGGGTTGCTGCTGCCTGCATATCGCGGCTCCTCGGAGTCCGAACATCGAAAGACTTTGCCGCGGAGTATCGGACCGGACTGAGCACATGTTTCACGACCGCTTCCCGCGCGGCGTTCGACCGCATTCCGGGCAAGAGATCGCCCGGCGTGCCGGGGGGATGTCCAGGCCGGCGTCGGTCGGGCGAAGCGGCGTTCGAAGCGCAGTTGTGGAAGTTCGAGCGCGCGACAGGCCACCGCGCCTACTTGAGCGAGCTGGAGACGACCGTCGGATCGTGACCAGTGACCCACCTGGTGGATGAGATCATCAACAGATCTGTTCCGGGTGTTACAGTGATTTTACTAACGCACTACTGTGCGTAACAACGGCTGTTGGTGACCGACACACCGGGCATGACTCTCAATCGGAAGCAGCTGCAACAGTTTTCGGCTCGTGCCGGTGTCATCGCAGCGGTGACCGCCGCCGGGATGGTCGGGCTCGCAGCGCCCTCTACCGCCATTCCGCATGACCCAGGCTTCCCGTTCTCGCCGACCCTGACGCGTCTGGTTCCGACCAGCTGTTCCGCGATCATCGACGCGGTCACCGTACGGCAGGAGCAGCCCGGCACGTTCGGCGTGCGGGTGAATGTCACCCAGACCGGGGAAAGCTGCGCAGACTGGAAAGTCGCTGTGCGCTTCAAGAACCTGGACACCGGGTACGCGGACGGGCAACAGCACCGCGTCGTGAACGGTGTCGTCCAGAACACGGTGGACGGCGTGATCGTCGGTTTCGGCACCGCGCCGGGCGTCGGCCGGGTGGAGGCTCGGATCGTCGCGCTGGACGCGAACGACAGGGAGATGGAGCAGATCTCGGGTACGGCGACGTTCACACTGAGCTGAGCACGAGTGCCGTGTCCAGCAGTGATCGCTGGACACGGCACACTCGGCGGATACAGCCGAACCTCCCCGGCGCTCGCCCGGGCCTGGTTCGGCGGTGACTTCGATCGACGAGTGGCCCGATCTACTCCCACTGGGCTATCGCCGATGCGTGGGTGCCACTGCACCGTGCTCGCTGGAGATCGGCCAGGGGATACCGAGGCACCCCGTCACTCTCGAAAGGGTGATCCACCAGCGACGTAGCCGACGGCGCTGGCGCCTGGTAGCGGTCCGACCTCGGGGCAGCTACTTCTGATAGTGCAACTGCACTCGCATGGTTTGGTGCCTGCGGCCGAGCTGCATTCGTTGATGGCGAGAAGCGGGGAACGGTTCACCCGCGTCGAGAACTGCACGTCCCGGAGTCATGGACGACGGAGTGGCGGGCTTCGCGGTTAGCTCACTGAACGTAGCCGGATGATCATGACAGAATTTCGAGCATGCCGATCGCCACCAGTTCGTTCGACCATGCCCGCTTGACAGTGACCGACATCGACAGATCCCGGGCCTTCTACGACGCCGTCTTCGGATGGCCGATCGCTTGGGAATGTCCCGCGGACGCGGACGAAGCCACCCGTGCGCGATTCGGGTTCCTCTTCGGCGGTGTGATCTACCAGATGGGTGATGCACTGCTCGGACTTCGCCCTGTCGCCAGCGACGAGTTCGACGAAGATCGAGTAGGACTCGACCACCTCGCCTTCGCCCTCGCCACTCGGGCGGATCTCGATTCGGCGGCTGCCTTGCTCGACGAACTCGGCATTGCGCACGCGGGGGTGAAAGACCTCGGTCCCATGTACATTCTGGAATTCCGCGACCCGGACAACATCGCGCTGGAATTGGTCGTACGCAAGCAGTAATCGCCCCTTCCGTCGTGCGGACGCGGCACCGCGGGTGCCGCATCACGCCGGTGAGCACCTGACGGAGCTGGCCGCCCGCATCGACTACGTCCGCAGCCCCGAAGGCATCATCACCGGGCGGAGATCGCGGGGACTGTCGACCCACGACTTTCCGGATTGATTGCGGCCGCTGCCAACGGGAAACCGTGGACAACGAACGATATCCGGACCCGAAGGTGCTGTGGCGGCCTGTCGTTGGTCTTCGCCGCACGGCGGGGTGTCGCACGATCGCAGGAGGTGTTGCGTTGTCTGTCGACCGGCACGACAGGTATGCCACGACTGGCGCTGACCGCCCCGGTGGCCCGGGCCATCGAAGTGAGGCCGTGGCCGCAGAACGATTCGCTGTCCGCAGTACCGCGGCGTTGCTGGGCGTGGCGGCTGTCGGTATCGGGTTCGGTGTACTCACAGCACTGGTCCGGGCGCGGTGGGCACCCCTGCAGACCGCGGATCCGGCGGTCACGGACAGCCTGATCTCCGTCGTGGCGGAGAACAGGATCCTGCGGAGGATTCTCATCGGCATCACCGATCTCGGAGGGACCGGCACGCTGGTCCTCGCGCTCGCCGTCGGCGGGCTCTGGCTGCTGCTGCGTGGTCTACCACGACTCGCCGTCTACGTGGTGGTCACAGGCGCGGGCGGACTGATTCTCAACCCGGTCGTGAAAGAGCTTGTCGAACGGCTACGTCCGGTGGTGGAGACTCCCGTCTACAGCACAGGCGGGTGGAGTTTCCCCAGTGGACACGCGATGGGCTCACTCGTGTGCTACGGCGTTGTCCTGCTGGTTTTCGCGCCCACCCTGCAAGCCGGCCCACGCCGCGCGCTGGTCGGGTTCGCAGTCCTGATCGTGATCGGGATCGGGCTCAGCCGGATAGCCCTTGGCGTGCACTACCTCACCGACGTCCTCGCGGGCTGGCTACTCGGGTCGCTCTGGCTCGTGCTGGCCACCGTCGCGTTCCACCGATGGCGTGGCGACGCGCAAGTCGACAACGCAGGCCCGCTACCCGGTGACGTACCGCCGGCCGACGAAGACGACTTGCGGCCGGTCCCGCTTCGGCATCCGCCCACCCTGCCCCACCCATGGCGCGGGATCAGCGAGCTGGCGGTCGCGTGGGTGCTGCTCGTCGGGCTGCTCGTCGGAATCGGCATGCTGGTGCGCGCCCCGGAGCCCGAGACCCCTGTCCTGCGGTGGGACCATGGCGTTGCGGCGGCGCTCGCCGAGCACCGTGACCCCACGCTCACCTCCGTCCTCGGAGTGTTCGGCGAACTCGGCAATACCACCGCGGTCATCACAATCGCCCTGATCGTCGCCGCACTTGCGGTTGGCCTCCTGCGCAGCTGGCGACCGGTGTTGTTCCTCGGCATCGCACTGCTGGGTGAGATCACGCTGTTTCTCACCACCGCCGCGATCGTCGACCGTGACCGCCCTCATGTCCCACACCTCGATCCCGAGCTTCCACCCACCGCGAGTTTCCCCTCCGGGCATGTCGCTGCCTCGCTGACGCTTTACGGAGGTACCGCCGCACTCCTGTGGACCGCCACCCGCCGAGGCCGGTACCGGCTCTTCGCCGCCGCACCGATCCTGATCCCCGTGCTGGTGGGCGTGCAGCGCATCTACGCCGGTGCGCACCATCCCACCGACGTCATCGGAGCGGTCCTGCTGTCTTCGATATGGACCGCGATCGCCTGGTGGGTCGTCCAACCCGTCTCGACCTCTGGTCAGTCGCCACAGGCGCAACACCATGCCCAGCAAAAAAGGACCGGAAGTTTCTCTACGGCGTGAGCTGGTGCGCTCGGCGGTCGGCCGTTCTCCGACCTTGTGGACGAACTACCTACGGACTACCGATGCGTTCGGATTTTCATGCCCGTGCGGGCGGTGAACCGGGCGTAGTCGGACAGTTCCTTGCCTCGATCCCAGGTCAGAGATCGGCGTAGCTGTGGCCGCAGGGGGTGAGTTCCGCCCGCGCCTTCACGACATGCCGCATGTCGCGCTGAGCGAAGCAGCCACACGCAGTGGCCGGCGGGCCAGAGCTGCTGCGGCTCAGAACATCCGGTATTGCCGAAATCGGGGGCCTTCGCAGGAGTGTGTACACGATTTCGGCTGCACCGATGATTTTCGGGTGGATCCGTCGTCGATAACTCTGGATATACCGACAGACAGGAGTCCAGGCATGACGAGACCGTCTCGATTTGGCATGACCTCGGTCCGGGCGAACGGTGTGGATCTCGGCATCGAGAGCTTCGGCCGCGAGGACGATCCGCTGGTCCTGCTGGTCGGCGGCACGACGATGTTGTCCTGGCCCGACGCGCTGTGCGAGCGGCTCGCGTCGGGCGGGCGGCGCGTGGTCCGCTACGACCTGCGTGACTCCGGCGCGTCGACGACCCTCGACCCGGAGAACCCGGCGTACGACTTGCGGGATCTCGTCGCCGACGCGGCCGCGTTGGTCGGGGTGTTCGGTGCCGGGACCGCTCATCTCGGTGGGGTCGGCGTCGGCGGGATGGTCGCTCAGGTCGCCGCCTTGGACCACCCGGACGTCTTCTCCGCGCTGACCCTCGTCGGCACCCGGCCGGTGGCGCCGGGCCCGGTCGACGAGGACCTGCCCGACCACGACCCCGCGGTCATGGTCGCGTTGTTCTCCCACCCGATGCCGGACTGGACCGACCGGGATGCCGTCGCGGCGTTCGCCGCCGAGGGTGCCGAGTCGATGGGCGACGATCCGCAGCAGGCGCGGGTGACGGCGGCCCGAATCTGGGACCGGACACCGTCGAGCGATCCTGCGGTGCACCAGGCGAACCAGCTCGGGATGGTGTTCTCCCGGATCGACTGCGCCCCGCGATGGCGGGAGCGACTCGGTGAGCTCGACGTGCCCTCGCTCGTGGTGCACGGTCGCGCCGACCCGTTCTTCCCCGTCGGCAACGGCGAGGTCCTCGCCGCCGAGATCCCTACGGCGCGATTGCTCGTCCTCGACGACATGGGTACCGCCCTGCGGCACGCCGCGACCGACCAGGTCGCTGCCGCCATGCTCGCCCTCTGACCGCTCGGCTGGACGCGCTGGGGTGCGAACGGTCAGCCAACGTGACGTGGTCGGACCGAGGTAGGGCTTGCGCACCTCGACGGGGGTCAGTCCCGACAGCGGTGTCGGAATTCGGGGCCATCTATTCGGCGCGGTTTTGCCTGTCTGGTTACGCCAGCGAATGCTGACGTCGCTTATCGGTGAACGCCGCTGACTCCCCGCATCAGACCGGACCGATCCGATCGGTGAAACCCGTACTGGGCCTGCATCGGTTGGCTTGTACCTGGCTGGTTACCGGTTGCCCAACGCTGGAACTGTGTACAACTGTGTGCGGCCAGTACCGGCAAACCGTCGTTCAGCGAGGGTCGGTCGCCCATCCATAGCTCCACGGGGGATGGACCTGTGGCCGGTCATGAGTCCCGGCCGCGTTCACCGATCGAAGCCGCGGAAAACACCGTCGTCGTCGACGCTGCTGGCGTAGTCCTCGAAGTCCACGTTGGAGAGGAGGAAGTTGACCTCGACCTCGGCCATCGCGATCGGCGCGATCCGGAACGCCGAGTCGCCGTCCCCTCGGACATCCTCGTCGCTGGTATCGACCGCCAGCAGCGGGTGCTCGGGGTCGGTCATCGTGGTGGTGTCGGCGAGGAAAACATAGGTCTGGCCATCGACCAGATCACCTAGGCCGGCGGGGGTCAGCCCGTCGAAGGTCATGTCGTCTACGGGTGTCAGCTCTGTCACCGTGTCTTCGTCGTAGGACGCGATGACCGCCGCGAGGGTTTGGGCCCAGGCCGCGTCGTCGGTGAAGTCCGTACGCACCAGAAGCGATTCGCCCTCGGGCAGAGATCGTGCCATACCCCCGATTGTGCACTACGGCAGCCGAACACCATGCGCCGCCGACATCACGACGTCAAAATTCGCCGATACGAAGATCCTCGGATTCGAGGCGACGTCAGCTTCCGGATCATGGCAATCTCGCTGAGTCCGCCTGTTTCCTGATGTGTGAGAGTCCATTTCGAACTCGATAGACCGTCAGCGAACAGCCGCTGTCCGTCTCCGGCGATTTCCGGGTGATCATCAGGTACGAACGGTCGAGCGTGTGCGTGTGATGGTTGGGCTGGTGAGTCGTGGCGGCCGACTGCCGAGGCCGACGCTGGACCTCCTCGACTGATCTGTTGTCGCCGAACTGCCCGCCGGAGTCGACCGCCACGTCCTGCGCCGTTGAAGCGCTTTCGCGCTGTACCGGTTCGAAGCTTGCGTGCCACCGAGTGCGGGGCTTGGCATCAGTTCATGCGGCGGTGGGGTCGAACTCGGCGGTGACGCGGTCCACGAGTTTCTTGGCTTCGGGGCTGTCGTGGTCGGTGGGCAGCTCCACGGGCTGTCCGTTGATCGGGACGGTTACCGGCCGACGGTTCGCCGGTACCTTCCCGTCACCGTCGCCGAGCGGTACACCGGCCGAGGCCAGGATGCGGCCCATCACGGTGTCGGTGCCCACCGGCGGGAGGGCTACGACGCCCTGCGGCCACTGGACGCCTTCGATTTCGAAGAACTCATGGTAGCCGCCTATGTGCTGGTACCCGACCTGCTGCAAGTACAATTCGCCTGGCGTCGAACCTTGCGTTTGATTTATCTCATTGTTGAACGTGCCTTGGAACACGCCGCTGGCGGGTTCGAAGTGTGCATATTGGCCCGATACGGACGCCTGCGTCTCGAGCAAGTCGAACACAACCTCCATACCACCGGGCGCAGGCTGGTTGTTCTTGGAGTAAAGAGCCTTGGCGGCATCGATGTCGGGCGGATTCCACATGTGCGGGACGATGTCGAGGTCGTTGGCGTAGCGCTGCACTCGTTGCAGGCGTTGGGTGGTGTAGTTGACGAATTCTTGATTGCAGAAACTGGGTCCGGCGGTCGAGAGCACGCTGATCCTGGCTTTCTCGGAATTGTCCCAGAGCCACTGGGTATCGCGCAGGAACAGGGCCAGCGTGGGGGACAGGGCACCGCCGAGGCTGTGGCCGGTGACGGTCAGGTCGATCGCCTTGTCGCCGAGCGTGCTCAGGAACTCGGGCAAGGTGTGACCGGCACCGGGACGGGGGCCGGAGGGTTTGAGATTTATGAGGGTTTTCACCCCGATAGCCGTGCCGATCGTGTGCCAGGCGGCGCTATTCGCGAACCACGGCGTCTGGAGAATGAAGGAGTCCTCGACGAGCCAGTCGAACACCAGTGCGTCGCTGCTGCCGGCCATGGCGATCACGTACCGGGAGCGATCCTCGGTGCTTCGCACCATGTACAGGGCGTTCACCGCGTACAAGTCGGTGTCGAACAGCGCAACTCCCGGACCCCAGACGATCTCCCACCCTCCGATGACCTCCTGGTTGGTGTCGAGATACTGCTGGATCTGCTGATGAAGCGTGCCCTCCAGGTCGCTGTCTTCTTTACTGATGCTGTTGACCAGATTCGCGTACTCGCACAGCTGGTATGTGATCTTGTCTTGCAGAGTCGGCTCATTGATCGTCGTGTATCGTGCAGTCATTTACCGCTCCTTACCGTATGAGTTTCATCCGAAACAGAGAGGAGAAAGCGGTGACGCGAATTCACACGCCGCGTCCGCGTCGGGGACAAAATATCCCGGACCGGTAGCCGCGTATACGAGTCTAGACGATCCACCACACGTGCGGGCGAATAACCTTCTGTTCGGGACCCGACGTGGTCGCCCGCCGACGGGGCTCGGTCCGCGCAGTCACCGGAAACGCTGGTAGACCGAGCATGAATCGGCGAAACTTCATGACTCGGCACGCAGACTGGATCTACCGTTGCGCAGATACGTTATAACTTACGTCGGTGCGGATGATCGCTGGTCGCCGTAGTCGGGGACCGAGACGAGCAGTTACCACTCCTGACCAGTCCAGTCTTAGACGCCAACCGTCTTTCCGGTGCGGTTCCAGTACGAGCTCAGACGATCTCCATTTCCTTCGTTGCCGATGTCGAGCAGCAGGCAGTTGTTGTCGACCTGCACGAACATGCCGGTGCCGTTGCGGTGGCCGTAGCCGCAGAACAGTTCGCCCGGACAGTCGTAGGCCGCCGACGCCGGCGTCGGCGCGAGAGCTGCGCCGTACCCGGCGACCGCGAGGGTGGCCGCCACCGCGACGCTGAGACGGCGAAACAGTTTGAGTGAAAACATGATCGGCCCTTCGAAAGCGATGGGTCGATCATCGGTGCGGCGAAAATCCGCCGCACCGATGATGGATGAGCCGGACCGCCCGCAGCCCAGCGACTGTCCCGAGCGGTCGTAGAGCAGCAGACTGCGGTCGAGATGATCGGGCGGCAGCCAGCCGCCGATCGGACTGGCTTCGGCAGTCTCGGTCCCCGTGCCCGGAACCTACGCTGAGCCCGTTACCACGGCACTCACCACGACGGCGGCGGTGAGCGCCGCGTCGACCGCCTGCACGGCGTCCCTGGCCGCCTTCGCGGCCCAGTCCCCGGCGGCGATCTCCTTGGCCCGCTGCGTCACCACTCGGCGGTCGCGGTCGCGGAGGATCTTCGGCGCCGCGTCGGCCGCCGACAACAGCGAGATCAAGGCGGCGGCGCGAGGCTCGACGGGGGCGTCTGGGTGTGCGAACGGCGGTGTCAGCCGGTCCCGCAGTTCCTTGCGGTGTCCGCTCGGCATCCAGGCGGTCCGGGGAAAGATGCCCAGTGTCCGGTGGTGTTCGATGTGTACCAGGCCCTCGTCCGCCAGCCGGTGCAACACTTTCGGCTGCAGCCCCTTCGACAGTTTCTCGATCGCGGCTCGGGGTTTCATCGGACGCGCCGCCTCGATCGTGGCGAGCGCGTCGCCCAATATCGGATCGGCACTCTTGTTCGCGCTCACCACGATCCGGCCCCGTTTCGCCTCGTCGCCCGGCTCGGCCAGGCGAATTGCTCCGGCGTCGATCAGGTCCAGCAGCACTGCTCCGGCGAGAACCCTTGGGGTACGGGTGCTATCGGCCATCAGGTGCCCAGTACGTTCGTCGAGAAGCAGCAGCATCAGGTCTCCTGCGAGTAGGTTCATCACTCGTCCTCCGGTTCTGCGTCGGGCCGGGTCCAGGCCAGGATCATCGTCGGGGTGCAGCCGCCGACGAGCAGCGCGGTCAGCAGCATCACCCCGCCCGCATAGGCCGCCTGGATATTGTCGAGGTCGGTGAATCCGCCCACGACGATCAGCCAGATCGCAGGAATCATCGCCAGCGTCTGTGTGAGGGTGAGCCCCACCGAGCGAGCCGCGTTGCGCTGCTCGATCTCCCATTCGTCCAGAGCGCCGACGGGCGCGTCGGCTTGGCGTCCCGAGACGATCTGCAGCGATATCCACAGCGGAAAGAACAGCAGACAGACCGGCGCCCAGAGCAGGGGTCCCCGCTCCAGACCGCACGCGATCAGCACCGCGACGACCGCCAGAGCCAGGAACATGGTCGCGAGGGCCACCACCAGCAGCCTGCGGCGGCGGCGCGTCCGCCACCGCGGCAACATGTGGGCCCAGCGCTCGGCGTAGAACTCGAACCGGCGTGTCCGGCGAGCCTGGTAGCGCTCCAGCAGATTCGGGTGCGTCATCGAATATCCCCTCCGTCGTTCCGGTACACCGCCGTGGACAGCGGCGCGAATTCCTCCCGCGAGAACACCGCCTCGACCGGCAGGCCGAACACTTCGCAGATCCGCAGCGCCAGATCGAGGCTCGGATAGTGATCGCCCCGTTCCAGCGCCCCGACCGTCTGCGGATTCACCTCGATCGCCTCGGCGAGCTGGGTCCGGCTCATCCTCCGCTCGGCACGCAATACCCCGATACGGTTGTAAATGGGAAGGTTTTTCCCACGTCTCACGGGACTCATACAATGAACTGTTGCATAAACCCAACAGTTCGTCAATAGTGGAAGCAGCCCGCTGACGCTGAGCTACGAAGGCGTCGATAGCCGTGAGGGCGTCGCGTGATGCTCACGAATGTTCTTTGACCAGCATTTCGCTGTCTTGTCGATACTGCGGCAACCGCGGTGTTCAGATGCGGGCGCGCAGCAGGGCTTCGCGCAGGGTTGCGGCTGCGGACGTCGTCGAGGACGGCGAGCCCAACCAATTCAACGTGTGATCGAAACCCCGGACCGGTCGCGGGGTCGGCGCCTGGTCGAGGATGCCGCGGACCGTGTCCGTCATGGGCAGGGCCTGGCCGGCGCCAACGGGCGGTCGGTGCCGAGGGCTGCCGGTAGCGAGAGGAGGGCGAGCGGGTTGCCCTGCGCCTGCGCCAGTACCCGGTACCGGTCGGCGGCCGATAACGTGGCGGCGTGCTCGGCCAGCAGCCCGGCAGCGGTGGACTCGTCGAGCTGAGCGAGTAGGGGTGCGGCGAGGCCGGCCCGGGCGGCGATGATCAACACGATGCCCTCGGCGTCGAGCCGCAGCGCGGCGAACAGCAAGGCCTCGGCAGACGGCCGGTCCAGCCACTGCGCGTCGTCGACCAGGCACACGATGGAGCCGGCGGAGGCGAACTCGGAGAGGAGGGAGAGGACGGCGAGGCCGACGAGCATTTGTCACTCTCTGCGACCTGCTCGACATGTTGCAAGCCCAATCTCGCGGCGGCGCACCTACTTTCCGAGTTGAGCAGGAGTGTGAGTCGCCGCAAGCCTGAGCAGTGCGATCCAGGGAGGCGAGATATGCATGTGGCCAGTCGCGGCCGTTACATCGCCACCTGTGTTCCTAACCAGGACCCGATTGGCGCTGTGGTGTCTCACAGAGGTTCACGGGCCGCCCACCTTCCTCAACGATCGTTGTAATCATTGCGACGGAATCGAGAACAGGAAGGCTCGCAAATGTGTCCACGTTCAGATGGCCCAAGCAGAACAGAGATTCGTCGGTGAGGGCAGCGAAACCAGTGCGTGTGTGCACGCTGCGTGCCCTAGCGGCCGCGGTGACGATACTGGCAGCAATCGGACCTGCCACACCGACTGCGGTAGCCGAACCTCTGGTCAGCAGCCAGTTCGGCGACTTCTACCAACCGCCCCCGCCAGGTGGGGGTGCGAGGGCGGGAACCTTGATCCGGACCGAGCCCATGCAGGTCGGGATCGGTGGTCAGTCGATGCCGCTGGCCGCTCAGCGCATCCTGTATCGGAGCACCGATCCTCGTGGGGGCATGGTCGCTGTGAGCGGCACCTACTTCCAAAGCCGCAGCGGTTGGGCCGGCGGTGAGGTTCGCCCGATCGTGGCTATCGGCCCCGGCACGGTCGGGCAAGGTGATCAGTGTGCGCCGTCGAAGTTCTTATCGAATCTGGCAGACTTCGGTGAACCGGGTCTGGTGGTTGCCCAGTACGAAGTTCGGCTCGCACTGGAACTGACCGCCCGGGGAATCAACGTCGTCATGACCGACTACCAGGGAATGGGCACCCCAGGTCTGCATCCGTATGTGAACCGATTCGCCCAGGGGGCGGCGGTCCTGGACGCGGTCCGCGCAGCGACACAACTGCCGGGCAGCGGGTCCTCACCGGACAGTCGTGTCGGGATGTGGGGGTATTCCCAGGGCGGTGGGGCGGCAGCGGCAGCGATGGAGATGGCCGGCTCGTATGCCCCCGAACTACAGGTGGTGGCCGGCTACGGCGGCGCGGTGCCGGCGGACTTGCGCGATACCTTGGCCAGGATCGACGGGTCGGTTCTGACCGGCGCTGTGGGCTATGCGCTGAACGGATTCCGCGCTGTCTACCCGGAGATCGAGCATGTGGTCCAGGAATACACCAACGCCGCCGGGAGGTCGATGCTGGCCGCGGTCGCCGAGCAATGCTTGTTCCAAACAGCCGCACAATTCGGAATGCGCAAGACTTCGGAATTCACCTCCACCGGCGAAACCATGGTAGAGATTGTCAATCGGACACCGGAAGCACGCCGGATCATCGATGAGAACAAGCTCGGCCTGGTCCCGCCGTCAGGGACATTCTGGCTCGACAGCGCCACCTCCGACGATATAGTTCCGTACCCGCAAGCGGAGGCTTTGGCGCGCGACTGGTGCGAAGTCGGCGGGCATGTTCGTTTCGTGCCGCAACAGATCCCTGATGTTGTGCCTCGCAGCGGAGTCGGGCACTTGGCCCCCCAGCACGTTCAGTGGGCATCAGCGCAGCAGTGGCTGACGGAGATGCTTACGGGCAAGACCGACCCCGGCAACTGCGGGTAGCCCCAACACGACTGCTGGCCGGGTGCACCGGGTGGCAACTCGCTGCTCGGCTCGCCCGGCTGACCCGGTGCGTCCGCCGCTGTGGTTCGGCGATTGAAGGATCTGGAACCTACGCGGCGGCGACTAGACTCACCCCCATGGAGCAACCCGTCCCGGCCTCGGCGCGTTTGGCCGGACCGCGGCGGACGGTGCTGGCCGATGCGGCGCTCAAGGTACTGAGCACCCACGGCCCTAGTGGTTTCACCCACCGCAATGTCGATGACGCGGCGGGGCTGCCTCATGGTTCGGTCAACTACTACGCGCCCACCCGTGCTCGTTTGTGGGATCTGGCTCTCAACGAGTTGTTCGATCAAGACTTCGCCGTGGCCGCCGAGTGGTTCAACCTCGAATCCACTGACACGGTCCCGGGAAGGTCCGAACTCGTGGACAGAATGGTGGGGTTCATCGCGGCCATGACCACGGGCGAAGCCCGCGCCCGGGTCGTCGCGCGCCATCATCTGCTGGGCCAAGCTCAGCACGACCAAAGCCTGCGGGAGGCCTTCGATATCCGGCGCGAGGGTTTCATGGCATTCGCCACGCACTACATTCAGCGGGTAAATCCTGGGGCTTCACTCGCAGTTGTCGAGGCGGCAGTCACGTTGTTGGACGGCTTCATGACCCGGCAGGTGATCATTGGCCGCTCTGCGTTGCCGAAGCCGGTACTCCGGGAGGCATTCGAGGTCTTCGTCCGCGAATCAGAGCCTGCCGCTGAGTAACCCCGCTACCTTCTTCGTGGCCCTGAACGGGGCCACGGTCGCCAGTCCCGGTATCACTTCTTCCCCCTGTCTTTCTCATGATCCGGGGGGTGGTGTCGCCGGGTGCTGGTGGCGTCGACGGACCGCTGATGGGGACAGGGCCGAGAGCAGGTCTCTTCGTAACGTGGGTGCCGGGCGTTGACGCCAGATCGAGCGGCCGTTCCGGTTTCGACGCGATGAGGAACTCACGAAGTGGCACAGACGTATGCCGCGTTCTGCGGAGTTGACGTGGGTGGAGGCGAGCCCACGATCGCCACCAAGCACGCGCCGCGGATGGGCACACGCCTGGTCGAGGAGGTCCTGGCCGCCATGCCAGCACAGACCTGCGGGTTCCGAACCACCGACGCCGGCATACTACGACTGAACTGACACCGAAACCCCACGACGGCGCAACCGACCACGACCGATCCAGCTTGACCAACACCATAGGGACACCCCCGATTCCGCTGGTTCGGCGATTAGCGCTCACCCAGGTGCGCCTCGGACTCGATCCCCGTGCTGCGCATGACCTGCACCCATCGGCCGCCGACGCCGCGTACTCCCGTGATGAGCAGGCTCCCGCTGCGACCGGTCCGGCCGTCCGCCAGCAACCGGTCGATGACCGAGACCTCCTCCTCCCGTCCGTGCAACACGTGGCGACGGTACTTGTGCCGACCGGCGATCCGCGGGCTGGATTACCAGGCGTGACAGATTCCTATCTCGTCGCCGCCCGTAGCGTGATGACCATGTTCGACACCAACGAGCCGGCCAGGCGGTGATCGTCGGGCTGGCCGTGATGGTCACCGAGCAGGGCCGCCTTGCCGCGTCCACAACTCCCTCGATCCCTTTTCCCGCAGACATCCCTTCACCAGGAGCTGGAAGTTGACACCTGATCCGACGACCGTCCATCCCCTGCCCGCGCACGAGCGGGTGGTTTTCCTCGCACCGCTGATCAATTCGCCCAAGATCGTGGTGGGCGAGTACACCTACTATGACGACCCGGACGGTGCGACGGAGTTCGAGTCCCGCAATGTGCTTTACGCCTACGGTCCGGAGCGGCTGGTCATCGGCAGATACTGCGCGATAGCCGCCGGCACGCGGTTCCTGATGGCCGGCGCAGAGCACCCGACGGTGGGTGTGTCCACGTTCCCGTTCACCATGTTCGGTGGTGAGTGGGCTGACAAGACTCTCGACATCGTCATGGGCATGCCCAGCCGGGGTGACACCGTGGTCGGCAACGACGTGTGGTTCGGCTACCAGGCCACCGTCATGCCCGGTACCACGATCGGGGACGGCGCGATCATCGCGACGGGCGCGGTGGTCACCGCGGACGTGCCGCCGTACACGATCGTCGGTGGAAACCCTGCCCGCCCGATCCGCCGACGCTTCGACGATGCCGACATCGAGCGCCTGCTCCGCGCCGCCTGGTGGGACTGGCCGACCGAACTCGTCACCGAGCACGCCCGCACCATCATGGCCGGCACTCCCGCCGACATCGTCCGCATCGCCGAGGGAATCCGATGACCACCATCCAGCACAACGCCGTGCCCGGCGGCGGCCCGTACGCAATCACCACGGGCCCGGACGACGCCCTGTGGTACACGCTTGTCCGGAGTGGACAGATCGGCAGGTTGGTGCCCGGCGGTGAACCGGAGAACCACCAGCTCGACCCGGACTGCGGGCCGACGATGATCGCGTCCGGCCCGGACGGTGCGTTGTGGTTCACCGAGTACCAGGCGCACCGGATCGGCCGGATCACGACAGGGGGCGAGATCACGGAGTTCCCCCTGCGGGAGTGTGGACCGTTCGGCATCGCCGCCGGACCGGATGGTGCGTTGTGGTTCACCGAGACCGCCGCCGATCGCATCGGCCGGGTCACCACCGAGGGTGCGATTACGGAGTTTTCACTCCCGACCACGGGCGCGTTCCCGTCCGCGATCACTGTCGGTCCGGACGGTGGGATGTGGTTCACCTTGAACCAGGCCAACGCCATCGGGCGGATCGACATGGACGGCGCCATCACCGTCCACCCGCTACCGACCGAGGCCGCCGCGCCGGTCGGGATCGCCGCGGGGCCGGACGGTGCGTTGTGGTTCGTCGAGATCGCCGCCGGACAGATCGGCCGGATCACCACTCATGGCCAGGTCACCGAGTTCCCGCTACCCGACCGGGCGGCCCGGCCGCACGCCATTACCGCCGGACCGGTTAAAGCACTGTGGTTTACAGAGTGGGGCGGCAACCGTGTCGGGTCCATCACCACCGATGGCGTGATCGAGACATACGACCTGCCCATCCCCGGCGCCGAACCGCACGGCATCGCCCTCGGTCCCGACGGGGCATTGTGGACAGCACTCGAAACCGGCGCACTCGCCCGCATCACGGTTTGACCGCCGACGGCCGCACGAAGGGGCCCACCGCCGACCACGCCGGCTCCGCCACGTCGACCAGCGTCCGGGCGCACCGGGTGTCGCAGTGCGCCTTCCGTGTGGCGCTGTCACCGGGGAAGTAGGGGGCCGAGAGAGACGCGGTGGCTGCGAGGTCGCGCAGACAGGACGCTGTCGTCACCCTCGGAACCAGCGCCCCCCGAAGGGGTCTCGATCAGCAACCGTAGCTCGGTGTCCGCCAGATCGCAGGTGTGTCACCCTTTCTCGTCGCAGACGACGGGTTTCGGGAGAAGAGCGGCCGGGCCGGGTGAGCATCCCGCGGGGGCCACCGGTCCGTGTTCTACCAACGGATCCCATTGTCGACCGCCGCAACGAGTTCAGCCTCGATTGCGTATGTGCCGGTAGTAGTGCTCGTGCTCGAAGCTCGACCGGAACGATTCGGCGCGACTGCTGCCCCAGCATATTCCAGTGTCGATGACAACAAGCCGGGGGGATCGCAGGTCTGTCTGCGCTGGATCCACCAGCGAATCAGCCGACGAGGGCCTCCAATCGGACCAACGATCGCGGCCGAACTGCCCGCCCAGCTCGGTATGCCCGGGATCCGATCCGTGGTCAGGGGTCGTAGTCGATGATCGGGTGCGGAAAGTCCTCCACCGTCACTTTGACGATGGCGAACGGCTCGACCTCGCTGGTCGCCCTCCACTCCGGAGTGCGAGGCACGACCAGAGGATGGGGCCACCCGTCGGGCACCTCCAGTTCGACCAGCTCGAAGTGCTGCTTGTTCACTACGTGCACGTAGCCGGTGTAGTCCCGCCAGTCGTCGGTACCGGCCCCTTTGACCTTGTAGGTGAGCGTGCCGTCGGCGTGGATATCGATGCCGTGCGGGGAAGACCGAAACTTGAACAAGGCAGTGAAGATGGGAACGTCGTAGTCGACATCGACACAAACAGCGGGCTCGCCGTCGGGAAAACGGCCTCCTGCGCCGTCTTTCCAACTCGCTTGGCGCGGTTCGAGCCTGCGAATGGGTACGCGGGAGCCGTGAAAAACGATTCGGCTGCCGTATTGTGCGATGAGGTTGTCCAATTCCTCACGGCCGCTGAGCATAACCGGCCCGTTCGCACCCGCCCGCGGCACTTCGATCGAAGGGGCCACGACGCTGTCGGCGCCGTGGCAATCGTCAAAGAGCATCCTCGGAAGATCCTGATCCAGCGGAGAGAGCCTTCCCGCCGGACCGTCGCACAGCCCGTTCACTCTGCTCCGATATATCCGGTGAAGCCCCGTGGTGACGTTGTCGAGAAACGCGGCGATATGATTCTTGCCATTGCTGCAGTTCGGTCATTGTTCGCATGCACATCCACTCGCTATTCGACTGGGTGAGGGCAGGAAGGCACGCGGCAGCCACGTGCCGGTGGTGCACTGGTCCATCAACACCGGCAACCGCGCAACTCCCTCGACAGGTCCTCCGCGGTCGGCGAATCAGGCACCGGGCCACCCTGCCGAAAGCGCTGTAGGAATGAAAGCCGACACACCGCTGAACGTCTTCCGCGACAACTAACAGCGACCGCTCTACCTCGACCGACACCGGTGCCATGCTGTTGTTCGCCCGGCTCGCCGGGATGCCCGCCACGAAGGCTGTCGGCGACCACGGCGGTCGCCTCGATCGGCAGTACAGCGGCTCTGGCCGCAAAAAAGAGTAACTGTGTTACCGTTCACAGGTTTCCTGTGATGGACGTCATGTTCATCCCTGTGCGATTCGGATCACACCGACGGCAAGGCGCGATGGTGGAGTTCGTGTGGAGGTTTCGATGCATCGACAACGTCCGATTGGGAGGGTGCGCACGTGCCGATCGGAGCGCGGCGGCGGTGGTCCTGCGATCGTGCGCCGTGGCCGTTCGGGAATGAGGATCGACACCCACGAGTCGGCAGCCGCCTCGGGTGACCTCACCGGGCAGAGGGGGAGGCGATGAGGTATCGCCTCGACGTGGTCGCCAGCAGTATTCCCGATGCCGTCGAGCACGCCGGTGTCTGGCTGTTCGATCGAGCTGTCGCGGGCTGGGATGTGACGGTGCTCGTTGCGGAGATGTCGAATACCCGGCCGCTGCGCATCCTGGGCGCGGAGGTGGTGGAACTCGAGTCGGCGCTCGCCGCATGGGGCGATGGGCGTCGACCGGACGCATTGGCTGTTGCCGCGAAGGTTTGCGAACGCGATCACCGGGCGCGCAGGGGCCTGCTCGAGGCGCTGAACGACGGCGGTGTCGAAGTGGTCGTATGGGGTGAAGGTCGGCCGCCTCCGTCCGGGTATCGGGTCGATCCGGTGCTGCACCGGTTGAGTGTCGCCGCGCGGGCGTTCAAGGCGCAGGCGTTGATTGCCGCGGCAACCCCCGGAGTCTCGGTCGGCGCGATCGAGATCTTCCGTAGCGGGCTCTGGCCATATCCCCTGGTCGGTGCCGATCTCAGCCCGCTCGGCGGACCGCGCCCATATTGCGTACCGCCTCGGTAGCGTCGGCCGCCGCGCGGGCTCCCACGTCTCATCCGTTCGGCCTGCGGCGGAGCCTGTGCCCGTGTCATGACGTGTACGCATCGCCGCGACCGAACCCGCCGTACTCGCTGCGGCGCCGACCGCAGAAGGTCGAGATGATGATTGCTCTTGACTTGCTCGGTAGGCGCCGATCTTCCTCGACGGGCATCTTCGGTCACCAGAAGTTGGCATCGCGCGATTCCAACTTCGCGGTAACCATGTTACCGTTCCGTAGGTCGCAAGCTGTGACGTACTTCATGTCGAACGGCTATAGCGACGCAGGACACTTTGGCAACGGTGCCGGGTGGAGTTCTTGGAGAGTTATCGATGCAGCGACAGCAGGGGCAGTCTCGGTCGGGGTGGCGGCGGTGGGCCGTTGCGATGACGGTGGTGGCGGTGGCGGCTTGTGCTACCGCGGTGGCGGTGGTGGGGGTGGGGGTGGATACCCGGGAGGCGGCCGCGGCCCCGGTGAGCGATTTCTATCTCCCGCCTGCGCAGATTCCGGTGGAGCCGGGTGCGATTGTCAAGACCGCGCCGATGGCGTTGTTCGCGACGGTGCCGACGGATAAGGGGTGGCCGGGTAAGGCGCAGCATGTCATGTACACCAGTCGGTTGCAGGACGGGTCGCCGGTGGCGGTGTCGGGAACGTTCATCGACGCGACCGGTCCGTGGCAGGGACCGGGTCCGCGCCCGACGGTGGTGATCGCTCCGGGCACCTCGGGTCAGGGTGATCGGTGTGCGATGTCGGTAGCGTTCTCTACTGGGTTGACGGTGTTCACCGATCCTTCGCCGAGTTTGTCGGCGAATCAGGAACTGCCGGCTTCGGTGGTGTGGAGCGGGTTGGGTGCCCGGGTACTGGTGACCGATTACATCGGGTTGGGCACGCCGGGGATACATACCTACGCCAACCGGATCGAGGCCGCGCACGCGGTGCTGGACGGGATCCGCGCGGCCCACAACCTGTCCGGCGCGGGTTCCGAGACTCCGGTGGTGTTGTGGGGTTATTCCCAAGGTGGCGGTGCGACCGCGGCTGCGGCGGAGATGGCGCCGCAGTATGCGCCGGAGCTGAATCTCAAAGGCACGTGGGCGGGTGGGCCGGTCGCGGATCTGGCCGCGATCCTGGAACGCATCGACGGGGCGTTGATCGGCGGCGCGATCGGGTTCGCCATCAACGGTTTGCTCGCGCGTTATCCCGAGCTGAACAAGGCCGTCGACCGGGTGACCAGTCCCGCCGGGCGCGCCATGCTGGAAACGCTCAGCGACGAATGTATCGGTGACATCATCACCCGCCATCCCTTCGTGAAGACCAGTTCGCTGACCAACGACGGCCGCTCGCTCACCGAGCATCTCGCGGCGATTCCCGAGGCGGCTCCGGCGTTGGCTGAACTGCGGGTAGGGAGTCTGCTTCCGGCGACGCCGGTGCTGATCACCAGCGGCTTGAACGACGACACCGTCCCCTATGGTCAGGCCCGCCGGCTGGCCGAGGACTGGTGCGCGAAAGGCGCCACGGTCACCTTCCGTACCAACGACCTGCCACCGATCTTCTCCGGCACTACCATCCCCAACCATTTCGGACCCGAGATGATCGACGGATTCGGCCCCGACAACGCGATCACCTACCTGCTTGATCGCCTGGCCGACAAACCCGTCACCGGCTGCACATTCGACTGAAACACCCTGCGCCCGATCGAATCGGCGCCGACCAAGGTCTCCGGCCCACCGTGCCATCCCCTCATCGCCCGCGGCGGAGATGTCGTGCCATGCGCACACCACCTGATCCGGCGGTCGAAGCCCGACTCGTACGGCGTCCAGGACCTTTTTCGACATGCGAATACCCCCGAAGGATTTGTGATGACTGCATTTTCGCGCCGGTCACTGTTGACCGGTGTCGCCGCGACCGGTGCCGTGGCCTTGGCCTCCCGTGCGCTCGGCGCGTCCGCTCCCGCCGCCGCGCAGGTGAACAACGTCGCGATGACTCATGAAGAGCATCGCGTGGTGGTGGTGGGTTCTGGGTTCGGGGGTGGTGTCAGCGCTTTGCGTTTGGCGCAGGCGGGTGTGGCGGTGACGGTCTTGGAGCGGGGGTTGCGTTGGGCGACGGGGCCGAATGCGGAGACCTTTCCGCGGGCGTCCTCGCCGGACAAGCGTCTGTTGTGGTGCCGGTCGAATCCGAATCTGTTCGGTCGTCCGTTGGTGTTCGAGCCCTATACCGGTTTGGTGGAAGCGGTGCCGGGGGAGAACATGACGGCTTTGTGCGCGGCGGGTGTGGGTGGTGGTTCGCTGGTGTATCAGGGGATGTCGCTGCAACCCGCTCAGGAGGTGTTCGACACCCACTTTCCCCAAGAACTCGACTGGGCGTTGATGAACCGGGTTCATTACCCGCGGGTGGCGCGGATGCTCGGTTTGGCCGAGGCGCCGGATGAACTGATCGCCTCTGAGAACTACCGGGCCGCAAGAGTTTTCGCCGATCGCGTCCAGCGGGCAGGGATGCCGCTGTCGAAGATCCCGATGCCCATCGACTGGGATTTCGCGCTGGCGGAGTTGCGCGGGGAGATGAAACCGTCCTATACCAACGGTGACGGCGCGATGGGGGTCAACAACGGCGGCAAGCATTCGGTCGATGTCACGTATATCGCCGCCGCCGAGGCCACCGGTTTGGTGCGGGTGGAAACCCTGCACGAGGTCACCGACGTCGAACGCGCATCCGACGGCCGGTGGGTCGTGCATGTGCAACGGCTGGATACCACCGGCGCGGTGGTCGAGAACAAGGTCCTCACCACCGGTGCGTTGATCTTGGCGGCGGGCAGTCTCAACACCACCAGGCTGTTGGTGCGCGCGGGCGCAAAGGGGCTCATCCGCGATCTGCCGGACGGGTTGGGCCATGGCTGGGGTACCAACGCCGACCGCATCTACGTCTGGACCGATCCCTCGGCCGAGTTCGGCGCTCCGCAAGGCGGTCCGGTGGTGTACGGCAGCAAGAATTGGGATGATCCGCACGCCGCCCACACAGTGATCCAGGCATCCATTCCGCCTTTGTCGCTGGACCCCCGCAGCACCATGATGGTCGGATACGGGGTCAGCGACGGGCGTGGCACGTTCACCTACGATTCCGCACGCGACGACGCGATCCTGCACTGGCCCACCGACGGTGACAGCTACATCCAGGACAATCACATCGGCCCGGCCGTGCACAGGATCGCCGGTCCTGACGGCATGCTGCTGGATACCAACACCTTGTTCCCCTCGACCTGGCATCCCCTGGGTGGAGCGAGCATGGGCGCGGTCTGCGACCTCGACGGCCGCGTGCACGACCAACCCGGCCTCTACGTCCTCGACGGAGCACTCATGCCGGGCAACACCGCCGCATGCAACCCGTCGATGACCATCGCCGCGGTCGCCGAACGCGCACTGGACAATATCGTCGCCCGCGACATCGGCACCCTGATCTGATTCGCGCAATTCCGTCGACGGAGAGGTGATGATCGTGCAGCCTTCTGCCATGGCTCCCGAGAGTTCTGTCTATGTAGACTCTCGCAAGCGAATTCGGCGGCGTGCTCGTGATCGCGGGGCAGCGTTGGCCGCTGCCCTCGTGCTCGCGGCCGGCTCTGCCGCGGTCGTGGGCCCGGGAGATACCGCGGTCGCTCGGGCGCAGCCTACCGGGTGCGGCGGGGAACATTTCGTGGCGTCGTGGACGGCGAGCCCCACCGATTCGGTGACTCCCCTCGATGCGGCCGGAGGGCCGATCCCACTCGCGGTCGACGACCAGACTTTTCGGATGGTCATCACTCCGCATCTGGGTGGGTCGCGACTGCGCGTGCATCTGACCAACCGGTTCGGGCTGACGCCGGTCACATTCGCACGGGTGAGCATCGCCAACCAGTTATCGGGCGCGGCGGCGGCGGATGCGGCGCCGGTGCTGTTCGGCGGGCAGGCAGCCGTCACCCTGCCCGCCGGAGCCGATGTCGTCAGCGATCCGTTACCGTTCACTGTCGCGGCGTTCGCGCCGTTGGCGGTCAGTATCTACGTTCCCGATCCGGCGGGGCCGCCGACCAAACACTGGAATGCCAACGCCACCTCGTTCTACTCGCCTGCCGGTAGCGGTGATCTCACCGGACAGCCAGGCGCCGACGGATTCACCTCCACGACCGGTTCCTGGTTGTATGTCACCGCTCTGGACGTACTCGCCTCCGCCGATACCCGTGCGGTGGTGGCATTCGGTGATTCCATCACCGACGGATTCGTGGGCGCCAACGCTTTGAGCGTGCCTGTCGATCGCGGAGTCGCCGACACCAACGGACGCTATCCCGACGTTCTGCAGCGGCGTCTCGACAACGCGGGCATTCCGATCTCGGTGGTCAACGCCGGAATCGGCAGCAATCGCGTGCTCACCAGTGGCGAGCCGCTTCTTCTCGGTCCGAGCGGACTGTCGCGCTTCGAACGTGACGCACTCGGCCAAGCCGGTGTCGGTGGAGTTCTGGTGCAGGAGGGCATCAACGATCTCGGGTTGCCGCCGCCCGCCGATGCCGCATCGATGATCGCGGGATACGACAAACTCATCACCGCAGCGCACCGGCACGGCAAGAAGATCTGGCTGGGAACACTGCTTCCCGCCTCCGATGCCCTCGTCGACGGCGAACTCCTGGCGCCCCGCAGCGAGACCGACCGGCAGCAGATCAACGCCTGGATACGCACCCAGAACCTCGCCGACGGCATCGTCGACTTCGACGCCGCGCTGCGCGATCCGGCCGACCCGTCCGTGCTGCGAGAGGTCTATTCGAGCCCGGATCGCCTGCACCCCAGCCTCGCGGGCTATCGGGCGATGGCCGAGACGATCGACCTCGCCCTGCTCGCCGCCTGCCCATCACCCGCCTGCTGACGATCCCCCCGGTGCCGGCGGGACCGCGACGCGCGCGTCGCGAGGGGCGAATTCGAGTGCGGCGGGCAACGATTCGGCGCCCGGATCCGGCTGCAGATCGGCGCTGTTCAAGACCATGGCCAGGCACAGATAGGAGCCGGTGACGAACATGAGTTCCATGAGCTGCCGGGTATCGAGGTGCGCGCCGAGCTCGGTCCAGGTGTCACCGTCGATGCGGTGCCGGTCCATCAACTGGTCGGCGGCGGTCAGTAGCAGCCGCTCCAGCCGCGTCCAGAGATCAGCGCTCCAGTCTCGACGGACCGCGGCAATCCGCGCGGGGGACAAGCCCGCTCGCAGGCCGATGCGCACGTGCCAGGTCGCCGCCGCGAGTGCGCCCGCGCTGCGCTGGGTGAGCCTCGAACTGGGCGGCAAATCGGCGGCGGTGGTGCTCGATGACGCCGACCCGGACCATGTCGCCGAGGGGATGAAGGTGGCCGCGCTCATTAACGGTGGGCAGGCGACGGCCGCTTCAGCATGTATCGCCCTGGTGACCTTTCTCGGCGCGCAGGCCAAACTCGTCGAACAGGGTCGATTCGGCCAGGCCGATGCCGTCGGGATGGGATGGGTCACCGCGTCAAGGCCGACCCATTCGCCGACCGAGTGGCAGTACAGGGTGACAGACAGATCGGTATTGATGAACAGGTCGGCGATGGTCGTGGCCAAAGGGGCCGGTCGGCGCCGCGCCGCGTGGGTCTGTCCAGCCAACCTCAGACAGACACTGCGACAAGGTCATTCAGCCTCATGGTGTACGCACCTGGCGAGACACAAGTCGGCTGGCAGGTCGACATCGGCTGGACCCAGGGTGGCTGTGGCCCGGAACGGTGCGGAGGAATGTAGACCCGCGAGGCGCCCCTCATGGGCAAGCATGTGGGCACCTACTGGTGGCAACCGGCTATCCGGGGCGACCGCGGATACGGAGTAGTCCAGTCCAGCTACAGAGTGATCCCGCCACTCGCCTCAGCGGCAGATCCTTCACCGCCAACGCCCACAAAAAAGCCTGCAACACCGCCAGCACGGTTCACCGCCGCGGGGATCGATGCCACTGCGCGTGCACCGACAGCGTCGCGGCCGCCAACCACCGCCGCTGTCGCCCCCTGTGTCTCTTTTTTTTGCGTCACAGACAGGAATTCGGAGGCGGTGTGCTCGGCCCACCGGTAGACGGAGATAACCCACGAGGCGAACTGCTGGGCCAGTGCCACACTCACCTCCCTTTATCAGCGGCTCCGTGGCCCGCCTACCGCTTGGCGTAGTCGGCGAAGCCCTGCCAGTCGAGCATGACGCAGGGTTCGTCTCCCACGGTCCACGCGTCGTGGCCGGGTGGAATGATCATGAAGTCGCCGGGCCCGTACTCCTGTTGCTCGCCGTTGTCCATGGCGACCACCATCCGGCCGGAGATGCAGTAGCCGGTGTGGGCCGA